>NZ_JARACH010000131.1:0-3168 GCF_029087445.1 Amycolatopsis sp. La24 | reverse complement strand
GCTTCGGGTGGTTAGTGTCAACCGCCTCGCCATGGGCGCACATGCTCGGGTACGGGAATATCAACCCGTTGTCCATCGACTACGCCTGTCGGCCTCGCCTTAGGTCCCGACTTACCCTGGGCGGATTAGCCTGGCCCAGGAACCCTTGGTCATCCGGCGGCAGAGTTTCTCACTCTGCATTCGCTACTCATGCCTGCATTCTCACTCCCGCACCCTCCACGACTCGCTTCCGCGGCCGCTTCCCTGGATGCAGGACGCTCCCCTACCCATCCACACCACTGCACAAGAACCCGAAAGCTCTTGCGGATGTATTGTGTGAATGACACAGCTTCGGCGGTGTGCTTAAGCCCCGCTACATTGTCGGCGCAGGACCACTTGACCAGTGAGCTATTACGCACTCTTTCAAGGGTGGCTGCTTCTAAGCCAACCTCCTGGTTGTCTGGGCAATCCCACATCCTTTCCCACTGAGCACACACTTAGGGGCCTTAGCTGGTGTTCTGGGCTGTTTCCCTCTCGACGACGAAGCTTATCCCCCGCCGTCTCACTGCCGCGCTCTCACTAACCGGTATTCGGAGTTTGGTTGATTTCGGTAACCCGGTAAGGCCCCTAGACCATCCAGTAGCTCTACCCCCGGCAAGAAACACGCGACGCTGCACCTAAATGCATTTCGGGGAGAACCAGCTATCACGGAGTTTGATTGGCCTTTCACCCCTACCCACAGCTCATCCCCTCAGTTTTCAACCTAAGTGGGTTCGGGCCTCCACGACGTCTTACCGTCGCTTCACCCTGGCCATGGGTAGATCACTCCGCTTCGGGTCTAGACCACGCGACTCAATCGCCCTATTCAGACTCGCTTTCGCTACGGCTACCCCACCCGGGTTAACCTCGCCACGCAGCACTAACTCGCAGGCTCATTCTTCAAAAGGCACGCCATCACGCCGAAACGCTCTGACGGCTTGTAGGCACACGGTTTCAGGTACTCTTTCACTCCCCTCCCGGGGTACTTTTCATCTTTCCCTCACGGTACTCGTCCGCTATCGGTCTTCAGGAAGTATTTAGGCTTACCGGGTGGTCCCGGCAGATTCACAGCAAATTCCACGAGCTCGCTGCTACTCGGGAACACCACCAAGACCTACGACAACAGCTTTCGCGTACGGGGCTCTCACCCGCTCCGGCCGCCCGTCCCAAGGCGTTCCGCTAACCATCGCGTACATCCGGAGAAATGTCAGTCTCTCCAAGGTGGGTCCCACAACACCGCCCGCACAACGCCTGACAGCTTGACATGCAAACGGTTTAGCCTCTTCCGCTTTCGCTCGCCACTACTCACGGAATCACTTTTGTTTTCTCTTCCTGCGGGTACTGAGATGTTTCACTTCCCCGCGTTCCCTCCACACCGGCTATATATTCACCGGCGGGTAACACCACATCACTGGTGCTGGGTTTCCCCATTCGGAAATCCTCGGATCACAGCTCGGTTGACAGCTCCCCGAGGCATATCGCAGCCTCCCACGTCCTTCATCGGCTCCTGAAGCCAAGACATCCACCATGTGCCCTTAACAACTTGACCACAAAGATGCTCGCATCCACTCTACAGTTCTCAAACACCACACCAGAAACAACGTGTGTTGCCTCAGGACCCAACAGCGTGCAGTGAACACCCGACCACCCGGACTCCGCTCCCCCGTTCCACGCGGCAAGCCGCAGTACTGAGCAGGAACATCATCCACCGTCGCCGGCGATAACCAGTAGTTCCACAATTCCTTGAGCAACCGTCGCAGAGATGCATTCGACCTCTAAGTGACGGCCACTCCCAGCACGATGACTGGGATGTGTTGTGCTCCTTAGAAAGGAGGTGATCCAGCCGCACCTTCCGGTACGGCTACCTTGTTACGACTTCGTCCCAATCGCCAGTCCCACCTTCGACCACTCCCTCCCTTGCGGGTTGGGCCATGGGCTTCGGGTGTTACCGACTTTCATGACGTGACGGGCGGTGTGTACAAGGCCCGGGAACGTATTCACCGCAGCGTTGCTGATCTGCGATTACTAGCGACTCCGACTTCACGCAGTCGAGTTGCAGACTGCGATCCGAACTGAGACCGGCTTTAAGGGATTCGCTCCACCTCGCGGTATCGCAGCCCTCTGTACCAGCCATTGTAGCATGTGTGAAGCCCTGGACATAAGGGGCATGATGACTTGACGTCATCCCCACCTTCCTCCGAGTTGACCCCGGCAGTCTCCCACGAGTCCCCGCCATGACGCGCTGGCAACGTAGGATAAGGGTTGCGCTCGTTGCGGGACTTAACCCAACATCTCACGACACGAGCTGACGACAGCCATGCACCACCTGTACACCAACCACAAGGGAAGCCCCATCTCTGGGGATGTCTGGCGCATGTCAAGCCCAGGTAAGGTTCTTCGCGTTGCATCGAATTAATCCACATGCTCCGCCGCTTGTGCGGGCCCCCGTCAATTCCTTTGAGTTTTAGCCTTGCGGCCGTACTCCCCAGGCGGGGCGCTTAATGCGTTAGCTACGGCACGGACAACGTGGAATGTCGCCCACACCTAGCGCCCAACGTTTACAGCGTGGACTACCAGGGTATCTAATCCTGTTCGCTCCCCACGCTTTCGCTCCTCAGCGTCAGTATCGGCCCAGAGACCCGCCTTCGCCACCGGTGTTCCTCCTGATATCTGCGCATTTCACCGCTACACCAGGAATTCCAGTCTCCCCTGCCGAACTCAAGTCTGCCCGTATCGACTGCACGCTGAAGGTTAAGCCTCCAGATTTCACAGCCGACGCGACAAACCGCCTACGAGCTCTTTACGCCCAATAATTCCGGACAACGCTCGCACCCTACGTATTACCGCGGCTGCTGGCACGTAGTTAGCCGGTGCTTCTTATCCAGGTACCGTCACTTGCGCTTCGTCCCTGGCGAAAGAGGTTTACAACCCGAAGGCCGTCATCCCTCACGCGGCGTCGCTGCATCAGGCTTGCGCCCATTGTGCAATATTCCCCACTGCTGCCTCCCGTAGGAGTCTGGGCCGTGTCTCAGTCCCAGTGTGGCCGGTCACCCTCTCAGGCCGGCTACCCGTCGTCGCCTTGGTAGGCCATTACCCCACCAACAAGCTGATAGGCCGCGGGTTCATCCCATACCGCCGGAACTTTCCACC
>NZ_JARACH010000130.1:0-5070 GCF_029087445.1 Amycolatopsis sp. La24 | reverse complement strand
CCGGCGTTGTACCTCCCGGCATGGTCGAGCGCGCCATCGAAGCAGCCTGGCCCGGTGCCCACACCCGGACCTCTCCGGCCCGGCCGCCAATCCCGCTCACCGCGACCGGCCGCCGCGTCAAAGCCGTGGGAGGCGAGCTGCGGTTGGGCCGCTCGGAAGCGCTGCCCATCCGCACCGAGCACACGGTCGACCAGATCCGGGCGCTGCTCGGCGCACCGGTAGGGCTCGGACCGCACGAACGCGCGTGCGTTCAGGTACTGGCCCGCCCCGTCGCCGGCCGCCGGGTGGGCAAAGCTCGGAGAGCGGCGCGCCGGCTGAACGCAGGCAGCTCCGCCAGCCTCACCAGCCGGCTGCTCGACCTCCTCACCGACGTCATCTCGCCAGGAAAGACCTCCGGTGTCTCGACCAGCACCCGAAAACCCCAGCTGGATCGCCAGACCAGTCTCGAGTACGCCGCCCAAGACCGCGCTGTTGTGGACAAGTTGCGCGCCAACCAATTCGAAACCCTCATCCGCTACGCCGTCGCGACCACCGTGCCCGCAGGTGCCACGTCAGCCGAAACGCAGCCCGTGCGCGAGGTACTCAGCGGCCGCGCGCATGCCATCGCATCCGCATTCGCCGCGTACTCCGAGCACAACTACTACCGCCGGGCCCGACTCCGCCGCCCGATCTCCGCACTGGCCAGCCGCCGGCTCGGCAAAGGAGACCTGCTCTCCATTCCCGAGCTGGCCGCCATCGCCCACCTGCCCACCGACGACGCCGCCCCGGGCTTACAACGAGCAGGAGCGAAGGCCGTGTCGCCTCCACCCGGCATCCCCACCACTGGCGATCGGGTCAAAACTCTCGGCGAGTCCGACTCCGGTCACCCGCGTCCCGTCGGCCTCTACGTCGCCGACGCCCGCCACCACATGCACGTCATCGGAGCCACCGGCTCAGGCAAGTCCGAACTGATGGCGCGAATGGCCCTCGACGACGCCGACGCCGACCGCGGCAGCGTCGTGATCGACCCAAAGGGCGACCTCGTCCAGGACATCCTGATGCGGCTACCCAAAAGACTCGGCGAAAAGGTCGTGCTCTTCGATGCAGACTCACGCGCACGGCCGCCCGTGCTCAACCCGCTGGAAGGAACGGACAAGGCTCGCGCAGTCGACAACCTCGTCAGCATCTTCTCCCGGATCTACGCATCCTCCTGGGGCCCGCGCACCGACGACATCATGCGCGCCGGGTTGCTCACCCTCACCGCGATGCCGGGCACACCGACTCTAGTCGACCTGCCGAAACTGCTCACAGTTCCAGCGTTCCGGCAGCGCGTTTGCGACCAAATCGACGACGACGTGCTCAAAGGCTTCTGGACCGCCTACGAACGGATGTCGGAAGCCGGCCGCATCCAGGTCACAGCTCCGCTGATGAACAAGGTCAGAGGATTCCTGTTACGGCCCTTCGTCCGCGCCGCCATCGCCGGAGGCCCCTCCACCGTGAGCATGGACGACGTCCTCAACGACGGAGGCGTCTGCCTGGTCCGGATATCACGCGACGCGCTCGGCATGGAGACCTCGCAACTCGTCGGGTCGATCATCGTCGCGCGGACCTGGCAAGTCACAACAAGCCGGTCGCGGCTTCCGCAGCACGAGCGCCCGGATTCCAGCCTCTACATGGACGAATGCCAGAACTTCCTCAACCTCCCATACCCCATCGAGGACATGCTCGCAGAAGCCCGCGCCTACCGGCTCGCCGTGATCCTGGCTCACCAGTACCTCGCGAAGCTCCCGAAGGAGCTGGAGGAGGGAATCAGCACCAACGCCCGCTCGAAGTTCTTCTTCAACCTCTCCCCCGAGGACGCGAGGCAACTCGCCCGGCACACGATGCCTCGCCTCACCGAACATGATCTGTCCAACCTCGGCGTTTATCACGCGGCCGCCCGGCTCGTGCTCAACGGTGAGGAAGCCCCCGCATTCACCGTCCGAACCGAGAAGCTCCGGCCCGCCGCTCCCGGACGCGCACGTGAAATCCGCAAGGCCGCGAAGGTCAACACGCGGCCACCGGACAGCGCTGCAAACGGTGCGAGCAGGCCACCTTCGCCTCCAACAGCCGACCCGCGCCGAGCAGCGTAAGCCCGTCGACGCGTCTGCGCCCCCTCCCATCGCCGCAGAAAGGTGCCCGCTCATGATTTCGAATCCCACGCCCCAACGCGCACTGCGCGGACACATGCCTCAACGCCCCACACCGCGGGCAGCCACGACTGGCGAACACCACGCCCAACTAGCCGGGCGGCTCACCCTCCGAGACCGTTGGCTCGCCAGGATGCTGCACGAGCACAAGGTGCTCACGACCGGTCAGATCGTCCAGCTCTGCTACCCCAGCGTGCGCGCTGCCAACCACCGGCTCCTCGACCTCTACAAGTGGCGCGTGCTGGACAGGTTCCAACCGTTCGTCACCTCCGGCACCGCCCCGATGCACTACGTCCTCGACATCGCCGGCTCGGTCGCGCTGGCCTACGAAGACGGCCTGGACCCCAAGCAGGTCGGCTACCGCCACGAAGACGCGATCGGCATCGCCCACTCGCTCCGACTCGCGCACACCGTGGGAGTGAACGGCTTCTTCACTTCCCTCGTCGCGCAGGCCCAGCAACCCAGTGCTCGTGGGCGTTTGACCGCGTGGTGGTCCGAACGGCGTTGCGTCCGACTGTTCGGCGACATGGTCCGCCCCGACAGCTACGGCCGGTGGCGCGAGGAAGACGACGAAGTCGAGTTCTTCCTCGAATTCGACTTCGGCACCGAAGATCTCGGCAAGCTCACCAGCAAGCTCCACGGCTACGAGAAACTAGCCGCCGCAACTGGAATTACTACGCCAGTACTGGTGTGGCTGCCCACCAGCCGACGCGAAGCCAACGCCCGCACATCCCTGGCCGACACCCTGTCGCAACTCGACTGGCCCGACCTGGTGCCGATAGCGACAAGCGCTGCGGATGTGATGGCGTCGGACAGCCGAAGCACTCCCGCATCGACGCGCTGGCTGCCCATTTCCAGCCCAACACCACACCGGCCTGGCCGACTGCGGCTCATCGACCTCGCCCAGCTCTGGCCCCAAACCGCCCCGCCCGGCACCGCTCCGTCCTCAGCTGCCCTGCCCTCGCAGACACCCGCGGAGATCACCGCACCGGAACCGTTTCCGCCGCCCGCTCCAGCCCTTCGCCTCCGGAGGTGAACATGAAGATCCCTATGGTCGCTGGCGCAGCCATACTCGGAGTCGTCGTGCTCATCGGCGGGATCGGGCACGCAGTAGCGAAAGTCATCTTCGCCAGCGACAGCAACGACAGCCAGCCCAGCCAGGCGGCGCTATCCGACATTCCTGCCGACTACCTCAACCTCTACCAGCAAGCGGCGGGCGTTTGCCCCGGCCTGAGCTGGTCCGTACTCGCTGCCATCGGCAAAGTCGAAACCAACCACGGCCGCTCCGGACTGCCAGGCGTCGCCAGCGGACAGAACTTCGCCGGTGCAGGCGGTCCCATGCAGTTCCTGCAGACAACATTCGAGGCCGTCATCGCGCGGCACCCATTGCCTGCCGGAGGCTCCACACCGCCGTCCCGGTACAACGCGCACGATGCGATCTACGCAGCTGCCTACTACCTCTGCGACTCCGGTGCACCCAAGGACATGCGCAGGGCGATCTTCGCGTACAACCACGCAGACTGGTACGTAAACAAAGTTCTCGCGCAAGCCAAGCAGTACGAATCCAGCGACTGCGGGAACATCCGCGGGCCGAACCCGGCCGCCACCACAGCGATCGCCTTCGCCTGCAAGCAACGCGGCCTCCCCTATCTTTGGGGCGGCAACGGGCCAGCCCACGGCGACACGGGATTCGACTGCTCGGGCCTGACGACCGCGGCCTACAACGCCGCCGGGATCGACCTGCCGCGAACAGCGCAAACCCAGTACAACGCCGGACCGCTCGTGCCACCCGGCCGACAGCTCTTGCCTGGCGACCTTGTCTTCTACGGCACGCCAGGGCACGTTCATCACGTCGGCCTGTACATCGGATCCGGCAAGATGGTGCACGCACCCGACTTCGGTCGACCCGTTCAGGTCAGTGAGTATCGATGGAAGAACGACGACTACCTCGCGGCGTCACGTCCCGCGAACTAGCCATTATTCTGGCATCGCCTCGACCGGTCGACTGAGAGGCCGCCGCAGCGCCCGCTTTCCTCCGCCGCCAAAGCCGCTGCCGACATGCATTTGAGCAAGTCTCCCTGGGCCGACCGCCACGCGCGATCGGCGGGTTCTCCAACCTGTTATCACATCCGGGAGCTGCGCATCGACGCCGAGGATCGGAGTCAATGCCATAGCGCAGACAAATCTCCTGCACATACCGCGAACGCGAGTATGCGCAGCGAACTACCAAGCTCCTCACACGCACCCGGTCACTCTCGATCTCAAATTCAGCGCTGACGATAGCGCGGGCGAGTCGCTCGTATGCCTTCTCGATGCGACGCCGCGGATTCAGCCTCCGGGGGACACGATGAGGTTCTCGCCAGCTGACACGAGGCAGAAGGCGCATGAGAGCACCATCGGGGTAACCGCAGACCGCCGTGGCGATGATGATGAGCTGGTCGTGATGCGACATCTCCGCCAGAACCAGGCCAATAGGGTCTGGGTGGGGTCGACGTTGAGTTCGCACTTGTGGCGTCATCGGTAAATCTCCTGTTTGGCGAGCAGCTATGGTGACACCAGACAGGGTGGCGATCGGCCATCCCTTCCGGGGCACGTGCCCCATGGGGTTTTGCAACACTCGTTACCGCCTCTCCGCACGTCACGCAGCATTTGTGAAACCCGTCACAACGCCCTCGTCACAAAGCCACCGCTGTGCCACCGGTGCCTAACACCTACGCAGAACGCATGGCGTGCGCACAAGAAGTAAACCCCGCGAGGTGGTCGGCTGCGGGAAGTATGAGGTTCACCCCGAATGGTGGACAGGGGCTTACGAGGGGTTCAGGCAGCCGTTCGGAGTGCCTGCTCGAAGTTGTCGGGGCTGAGCATCCCGATAGCGGAGTGCCGCCGCACACTGTTGTAGAAA
>NZ_JARACH010000013.1:0-155200 GCF_029087445.1 Amycolatopsis sp. La24 | reverse complement strand
GTTTCTACAACAGTGTGCGGCGGCACTCCGCTATCGGGATGCTCAGCCCCGACAACTTCGAGCAGGCACTCCGAACGGCTGCCTGAACCCCTCGTAAGCCCCTGTCCACCATTCGGGGTGAACCTCAATCAACCAGGTGCACCGGCACAGTCTCGATCCCAATACGTCTGCTCATGGTCGTACCGGCAACACCGACGCCAGCACCAAGCTCGCCTCAGTCACGACAAACGACGAAGTCGCCCACTCAGCTGAGTGCGGGTGCAGCATCAGGCGGCTGCACCGGCTGCGTAGCGCCCGGGTCCACATTGGCGGTTGGCGGTGCGGAACCCAGCGCTCACCCGCGCTGCGCGCCGATGACGACAACACCCCTGACCGCGCACAGGACGTGCTCACCCATATCGGCTCCTTCAGGTCACTGGGCGACTCGGCCGTCGTCGAGGATCAGCTTCGGTTCGTGCCCCGCCCGATCCCGCTTGATCTCCAGGTAACGGATGTTCTGGGGGGTCGCCGGCACCGGCACCTGACCGAGCACCTGCAGGCCGTAAGCTTCGAGCCCGACGCGTTTGGCGGGATCGTTCGTCAGCAGGCGCACAGAACGGATTCCGAGGTCGCTGAGAATCTGCGCCTCGGTGCCGTGGTCGGCGGAGTCCGCGGGCGGGCCGAGCCCCAGATTGGCGTCGACGGTGTCCGCGCCCAGCTCCTCCAGCTGGTAGGCCTGCAGTTTGTGCAGCAGCCCCATTCCCCGTCCTTCATGGCCCCGCATGTACAGCACGACACCTCGGCCCTCCCGCGCGACGGCCGAGAGGGCGGCATCCAGCTGGGGACTGCAGTCGCAGCGCAGCGAACCGAAGACGTCACCGGTGAGGCACTCGGAATGCACGCGGACGAGCACGTCCTCGCCGTCGGACAAGTCGCCGCAGACGAATGCGATATGCGCACGCTCGTCGTGGAGGGACGAATAGCCGATCGCGGTGAACTGCCCCGACGGCAAGGGGAGACGGGCCGAGGCAACACGTTCGACCAGTTTCTCGACCCGCCACCGATAGGCGATCAGATCGGCAATCGAGATCATTCTCAGGTCGTGCTGTTCCGCGAAGCGCTGCAGCTCCGGACCGCGGGCCATCTCGACCGGGTTGTCCTCACTGGTGAGCTCGCACAACGCAGCCACCGGGGCGAGGCCCGCGAGCACCGCCAGGTCGACGGCCGCCTCGGTGTGCCCCTTCCGGCGCAACACCCCGCCGGGCCTGGCGCGCAACGGGACGACGTGACCGGGACGGCTGAAGTCGCCGCTGGTGGACGCCGGATCAGCCAGGCCGCGAATGGTTCTCGCCCGGTCGCGTGCCGAGATCCCCGTCGAGATCCCGTGCTTAGCGTCGACCGTGACCGCGTAGGCGGTTCCCCGCCGATCCTGGTTGGTGTTGACCATCGGCGGCAGGTCGAGCCGGTCCGCATCCTCGCTCGTCAGCGACACGCAAATGTATCCGGACGTGTGGCGGACGGTGAATGCGACCAGCTCGACGGTGGCGAACTGGGCGGCGAAGATCAGATCGCCTTCGTTCTCGCGGTCTTCATCGTCGACTACGATCACCGGTCGCCCAGCGGCGAAATCGGCTATGGCCGCCTCGACTGCAGCTGTTCCGTGCACGGTTTCCTTCTTCAGTGAGTCGACATATGCGCGACAGCGGGACATCGGCCCGCGACGCTGCTCAAGGCCAGTCCCAGGAATTGACCGCTCGCTGACGATGACACGGACATTCACATCACCAGCTCCCGAAACTTGCTGCCGGGGAAGCCGGGAGTGAGACAACGTCGAGGTTTCGAACGTGCCCACTCGGAAAAGGACGAGTTCGTGATCCCGCCCGGCAGGACGCACCGATCATATGACCCTGTGTCCGGGTCAGAATAAAGAAGACCCAGCGGTCGCGACAGCGACAAGCTCTGAATGCGCGCTTGACCGGTATTCTCGAATCACACGAAGCTCCTGTCCGTACGGAGCGGTCCGCTCGAAGGAAGGCCGGTCGCCGGGTTCTGAACCGCGAAGGTGGTATCGGTCATCGTTGTCTCCAGATCACGGTCAGAGTCCGCGCACGGGCGCAGTGCTGGCCGACGTGCAGGTCGTCGGCCAGCACTCGCCGGTCCCCAGGCCGTAGGCGCGGCCACAACTCCGTCAGCAGGGTCGGCGGTTGGTCAGCCCAGCAGCTTGCCGCGGTAGCCCCAGTGCGAGGGCTCGATACCGTGGAGGACGATGGCTGTGTCGTTGGCAGCCTCGTCCCCGAGTACCGAGCCGACTGCCTGCGTCAGCGCCTCGACCATCTTCGCGCTGAACGTCTCGTCGTCGAAACGACTCTTGAAGAACGATGCTTCGATGTGAGCCATTGCTTTCTTTCTCCTCTTCCGTTGTTACCACGTGCGAAAGTCGTCTGAGCCCGGCTGGGGCCGGCCCCACCGTTCGCTGGCGCCGTTCTCGGTGAGTTCGTGGTGGTTGTTCGGTCAGGAATCCTCGGCCCGAGTCGGGTGCTCCGCTTCCTGGAAGTCGAGCGCCTCCGATACGGCTCGCAGATACCCGCTGAGCTCACGCCCGGCCCGCACGACGTGCCTGATGTTGGAGGGCTGGGCCAGGCGGCCGATGTCGTTGAGCACGTTTCCCTCGACTACGACGACATCGCCGACGGCACCAGTCCGCAGTGAGCCAAGATCCGGTCGGTCCAACAGCGACGCCGCGTTCGTCGTAGCGGTGGTGATCGCTTCTTCTGCGGACATGCCGTGCCGCACGTACAGCTCGAGCTCGCGCGCGTGCGCGCCGAACGGACACAGCGTGCCCGAGGAGTCGGTGCCCATCGCCACCTTGACCCCGGCCTCGCGTGCCAGTGCGAACGACTTCAGCGTGCGGTCGTGTGCTTCGCTGAGGTCCGCCACTCCTTGGGCGGTCAGGCCCCGGAGTGTCCCCTCCCGTTGACACCAGTCGTTGAAGGACATGGTGGGGACGAGGAAGGTCCCGCGCTCAGCCATCTCGATCGCCATCTCCTCGTCGAGATACGAACCATGCTCGATGGAGTCGACACCTGCGGCAAGGCTGCGTCGAATGCCTTCGGCAGAGAGTGCGTGCGCTGCGACCCGCAGGTCCAGCTCGTGGGCAGTCTCGACGATGGCGGTCAGCTCGGCGATGCTGTAGTTGGGCCAGCTCGGCCGTTCGCCCTTCGACATCCCGCCGCTGGCCATCACCTTGATGAAGTCCGCACCAGCCCGGGCTTGGAGGCGCACGAGCTTGCGGCACTCCTCGATGCCGTCTGCCGTGTCCCACTGTTCTCGTGGCGTGTACGGCGGATAGAACAGATCGCCGTGACCGTTGGTCATGGTGATCCACCACGGAGCGACCACCAAACGAGGTCCGACCGCCAAGCCTTCATCGGTGAAATCGCGAAGCTCGGGCTCTCCGGCGCCGCGGTGCCCCATGACACGCAGCGTCGTGAATCCGGCGGCGAGCGCTCGGTGGGCGTTGCGCAGCCCGTGCAGCAGCTTGGCCGGCTTGCTCACCTGGCCGCGGAAGACATCGCTCGCAATTACGTGCTGGTGATCGGAATTGGTCGTCAGGTGGACGTGGGCGTCGATCAGGCCGGGCAGGACGGTGCAACCTGCAGCGTCAAGCCGGGGAGTCCCCGGGGGGACCCTGTCCTCTGCCCGCGGCCCTGCGTAGGCCACTGTGCCTGCTCGGATGTGCACGAGTCCGTCGCTGTGATGCTGGCCCGGCCCCGACCACACCAAGCCGCCTTCGATCGCGATGTCGCCAGCAGTCATCGCGAGCCCGGGAAGCACGCTGGATCTGACATTCTCATCCCCTTAGAAGGTGTGGTTCTTTCCGCCGAAGACAGCGCTCACGGAACCGTCGGTGAAGATGCTGCTGATCGAGTCCGCGAGCAGCGGGGCACAGGAAAGCACCTTGATCTTGTCAGGGGCACCTGCGCGGAGCGGGATCGTGTCGGTGACGACGACTTGCTCGAAAGGCGACGCAGCAAGACGTTCGTACGCACGCCCGCTGAAGACCCCGTGGGTCGCTGCGGCGAGCACTCGTCGAGCACCCGCGTGCTTGAGCGCCTCTCCTGCCGCGCACAACGTGCCGGCGGTGTCGATCATGTCGTCGATCACGATGGCGGTCTTCCCGCGGACATCGCCGATGACGGTGGTGATCTCGGCGACCTGCTGCTGGGGCCGCTCCTTGTCCAGGATGGCCAGGCCGGCCCCGATCTGCGTGGCGAACTGCTTGTTGAGCTTCACCCTACCCGAGTCCGGAGCGACGATCACCAGGTCGTCGTCGAGGCCGGCGAAGTAGTCACTGAGGATGCCCAACGCCGTCATGTGGTCGACCGGGATGCCGAAGAACCCCTGCAACTGGCCGGCGTGCAGGTCCATCGTCAGCACTCGGTCAACACCCGTCGCCTCAAGTGCGCGAGCCACCATGCGAGCCGAGATCGGCTCGCGCGGAGCTGACTTCTTGTCCTGCCGCGAGTAGCCATACCACGGAGTCACTGCGATCACGCGGTGCGCGCTCGCGCCGACGGCGGCGTCCACCATCACCAGGAGCTCCAGGAGCGAGTCGTTCGCATTGACGCCCGTCTCTGGGTTCGCGCACATCGGCTGAACGATGAAGACATCCGCGCCACGGATTGATTCTTCGAACCTGCTGTAGACCTCTCCGCTGGAGAACGTCTTCAGGGTCACCTTGCCAAGCTCGATCTCAAGAAGCTCAGCGATGGCACCCGCCAATGGCGCGTTGGACCGGCCGGAGAACACCATCAGCCGCCTGCCCCAATTAGCCTGCAACGACGCGTTCATGAGCTCACCACTCCGCCAGTGCGGATTACGGGCGCCCGAGGGCGCATCCGACCTTCCTCGGTCAGTGGTCAGATTCACGATGCAGAAGCCTTTCTACTTCGGTCCGAAAAATCGGAGACGCTGCGGGTTCGACCGCCGTTACGTGCCCGCGCGGCGCTCGGTGGTCGCCAAGACGGCGTCGATCGTCGCCGCACTCGGCATGCCCGTGCGCGCGCCCGCCGACTCAACCGACAACGCCGCAGCAACCACTCCGCGCCGCGCCGCGCCGGCGACGTCCGTTCCCGCTGCCAAGCTGGCGGCAAACACGCCGTTGAAGGTGTCCCCAGCGCCGGTGGTATCGACCACTCGACGTGCCGGCCAAGCCGGGATCCGGGTGCTGACTCCGTCAGCACCGCACAACAGCACCCCGTCGGCACCCAGTGTGACTACCACCGGCGCTCTCGTATGCGATGCCACCGCGGCCGCCATCTTCTCCGCCGGCGGGTCTCCGGGCTCACCGAGCAGCTGGTAGAGGTCTCGCAGCTCGCCTTGGTTCGGGGTGATGATCGGGGCGAGCTTGAGGAGCTCTTGGATGCCGGGGGCGACAGGCGCCGGGTTGAGCACACACAGCCACCCCTGCGCGGTGGCGGCTTCGACCGCTTCGACGACTGCCGCGGCGGAGATCTCCGTACTCACCAGAACACACCCTGGCCACCCGCTCGCTCGCTCGATCGCGGCCCTCACGTCCCGAGCGCCCACCACCGCATTTGCACCGGCGGCTACGGCGATCTGGTTCTCCCCGAAGGGATCCACGACAATGAGCGCAGCTCCAGTAGCGGACCCCTCCTTGATCACGACATCGCTGACGTCGATCCCTTCGGCTCGCAGCTCGGCCAACGCAGCCACTCCGAACTCGTCAGGCCCGACGGCGCCGACGTAGCGGACGTCGGTGCCTGAGCGCACCGCCGCGACAGCGGCGTTGCCGCCCTTCCCTCCGCCGTGACGCTGCAAGTCCGCCCCCACCACGGTCTCCCCTGGTCCGGGAAGCCTGGAGGCGGCGACGACCATGTCGACGTTCAGCGCCCCGACGACGAGGAGGCGCCCGCCCCTGCCTGATCCGGCCGACCGCGCACCGTCGCTCAAGCTCACGACACCTTTTCCCCGAGCGCCGGCGCTTTTTGCGCCTGCGCGGTCCACGAGACAATCGCCGTCCACATCTCGCCGTAGTGCGGCCAGTCCAGGAACTCCTGAGGTGCCCAGTGCGGGGCGAGATCGGAGGCAAACGCCGCGGTCCTGCCGTCACCGTGCTGGCCCACGACCAACATCGGGTCCTCGCCCACCCGCGCCACGACGGTGGCGTCCGGCTTCGCGATGAGTTTGTTGTAGCCGAGAAGGTGGGGCCATTCCGGAGGCGTGCCGCCCAGGACCGGGTGATCAGGCTGGCAGACCTCCACCTCGACCCCCTCCGACCTCTCGACACGGTCGTCGTACGGGAGCATGGCTACGGGCAGCGGATCGGCGAGCGGGCTCATGCCGAAGCGGCCCTTGCCATCGATTCCGGTGAAGGAAAGATACCCCCCGACCATGACGAGCCCGCCACCTCGCTTGACGTAATCCGCAACCAGGCCAAGCCGGTTTGGCGACCTCTCCGATCGCAGGAAACTCTCGTCCGGCAGCAGGAAGGAGTTGGATCCGATGTCAGAGATGACGATTACGTCGAACTCGTCGATTTCCTCCGGCGAGCGGGGGAACCGCAAGGTGATCTCGTGGCCGCGGACGTAGGTGACGTCGAACCCAGCGTCATTCAGGCAGCCGAGGAAGAAGCCCGCGCCCTCCTCGTACTCGGTCGAGTGGAACTGGTCGAAGCCCTTCATGTGGATCGTGTGTTTCACCCACGACTCCCCCACGAACAGAACCCTGAGCGGCGACCCGATGGTGCTCATGAACTGGAACTCCCTTGCGCGAACTGGTTTCTGGTTGATGCGGCTTTGAGCTGGCGACCCAGCGCATGCGCCTCGCGGATGTCGATCCCGAGGTAGGTCTTCGCGGCCAGGGGCGCCAAGACGGGCGACGGGTTCACCGCGACCGAGTGCGGGAACGTCGTGAACAGCTCCACGTCGCTGGATGAGTCCCCGTAGACCACACACTCGTCGGCGGTCAGGTTGCGAGCAGCGAGAGCCGACTGGGTGATTGCCACCTTCGCCTCTGGCATCAGCGTCGCTGAGTTCTCCAGCGGGCTGCCCAACTCGACGGCCGAGCCGTAGGTCTCGTTGACGCCCCAAAGCTCCAGCCTGCGGACGAAGAACGTCGGCGACTGGGAAATCACGATCACGTCCTCGCCGTGAGATCGAATGCTCTCGAAGGTTTCGGCGACACCGTCCATCCAGGGCGAGCTCTGAAAGGCATCGTCGAAGTCGGCAGGGGATGCGTCCTTGCAGATGTCGAGGAGCTTCGACCAGAAGTCGGTGTCGGAGATCGTCCCCTCGCCCCATGCCCTCTCGATTTCCTGCCCGGCCTCGAGTTGGCCCATCTGGCGAGCCAGCTCGATCGTGGCGGTGCTCCTCAGGAGGGTGCCGTCCATGTCGAAGACATGGAGGCAGCCCACCTTGCTGGCCTCAGCGGATGTGTTCACCTTCAGGGCCGCCCTTCGGACGAGGAGGAGAACCGCGGCTTCTGATCGAGTACGACGGTCTTGTTCTCGAGGTACGGCAGAAGGCCGGCTACGCCGCCCTCTCGGCCGACACCCGACTGCTTGAAGCCGCCGAAGCCGATCCCGAAGTCTGCCCGGTTGCCGTTCTGCCCCACTGTCCCTGCGCGCAGGCGCCTGGCCACCTCGCGAGCACGGTCCGCGTCGTTGGTGAACACCGAAGCGTTGAGACCGAACACAGAGTCATTGGCGATCCGGATCGCGTCTTCCTCGTCAGCAGCGGCGATGACGGAGATCACTGGCCCGAAGATCTCCTCTTGGGCGATCCGGGAGGAGTTGTTCACATTCCCGAAAACGGTCGGCTCAATGAACCAGCCCCGGTCGAGGTCCTTGGGGCGGTTACCGCCGAACGCCAGAGTGGCCCCTTCGTCCTTGCCGATCTGGACATAACCCTCGACCCGCTCACGCTGTCGGCGAGAGGCCAGCGGCCCCATCTGGACGCTGGGGTCGAACGGGTTCCCCACCTTGACCCGAGAGAACCGCTCGGCGAGCGCCTCGAGCATCTCGTCGTGCCGATGGCGCGCCACGATCACCCGAGTCAGCGATGCACAGATCTGGCCGGAAACAAAGCACGCGCCCCCGGTCAGGCTGTCGGCCGCCGCGGCAATGTCCATGTCGTCGAGGACGACCGCCGCCGATTTGCCTCCCAGCTCGAGGGTGTACCGCCCGATGCGCTCGGCCATGATCCCCGCGATCCTCTTCCCCACCGCCGTAGACCCGGTGAAGGTGATCTTGTCCACGCGGTGATCGGTCACCAGCGCTTCAGAGGCATCCCTGTCAGCGGTGAGCACGTTAACCACGCCGCGGGGGAGGCCGACCTGTTCAGCGATCTCCGCGATGACATACGCAGCTCCCGGTGCCTCCGGTGACGCCTTGACGATCACCGTGCACCCGGCGAGCAGCGCGGGTGCCAGCTTCCAGGCGGCCAGGTGCATCGGGGTGTTCCACGGAATGATCGCCCCCACGACGCCTACGGGCTCCCCGACGATCATCCCGAAGCCTTCGCCCGAGCTGGTGGGCACCTCTTGCTCGAACGGATACCGATCGGCGAGATCCGCGTAGTAGTCGAACGCCCCAGGGACCTCCTGCAGGACGGCCGGCACAATGCCGGCGATGACCCCCGTCTCTCGGGGCCACAACTGGACCAGGTCATCGGAGCGTTTGGCTGCGGCCTGAGCGATGGCGCGAAGGAACTCCGCCCGCCGGCTCGGCGGCATCCGTGGCCACGGGCCGTCGTCGAAGGCCCGGCGTGCCGCTCCCACCGCCCGCGCGACATCCGCCGCTTCGGCCTCAGCGACACTGAAAAACCGCTCCTCCGTCGCCGCTTCGATCACGTCGATCGTGTGGGTCGTCGAAGGATCGACCCACTGCCCGTCAATGTAGAACTGCCCCGGATTCGAGATCGGCGCGCTGGGCGTCTTGATTGTCATCGGAATGCTTCGCCTCCAACTGGTCGGCTACCGCAGAGCTCGTGGTTGTCGTCAATTGCCGACCCGGCACTTCATCGGATCGCGCCCAGTCGGCGATGGGCGCGAGGCCGGTGGCCAAGGAACTGGACGCGGTGGACCAGCGACTCGCCGTCACACAGCGTGATCCAAAACCCCCTCGAAGGGCGTGGATTCGATTACCCGCCGACGGATGGCCTGGTACAGCGGACCGTTCTCCTCACGACTGGCCAACGCTGATGCCCAATCAGGGTCCGCAAGGAACGTGCCCCATTTGCGCTCCAGCTCAGCAAGGTCGGAGAACCGCATCGTGTAGACGACCTCATTGAAAGAGTTGTCGCCGATGGTGGTGCAACCCACCTGCGTCATCTCCATCCCGTGCTTCCTGAACAGCGGCACCACCACTGACGTGAACAGGTCGACGACATCTCGGAAACGACCTGCCGCCGGGATATACTCGCGAACCTCGTAAATCACCTTGTTGACCTCCTCTGCGGTCTTCGCCTTCTGAGCCCTCACGGCAATCGACGGGTGGACGTCCACGGCTGGTATCGCTCAGGCGCACTTGGAGACGCGAAGGGGGCTAGTCCGCGAACGCGGGAAAGACCTCTTCAGCCATCATCTTCATGTTCTTGACGATCGCGTCGGTGGGCTGACCGACCGCGATGAGGCACGCCAAGTGGTCCACTCCAAGCTTCTCGTAGGACTTGAACCGCTCGATCATGCGATCCGGCGTGGTCAACACCGGGTCGGCGTACTTATCCAGCAGGTTGTCCCTGGAGAAGGAATGCTGCTCAGGTGTCATATTCCCGCGGTGCACATAGTCTCGGCTCTCGCCGACATTGCGGGTGGCGAGCCGCTCTTCCTTGGTGTCGACCGTGCCGGGACCCTTGACCAGGGCCATGTAGTAGTTGTACTCGTTCACGACGTCGTCGAAGTACTCCAACGCCTCTTCCTCGGTACGACCGACCCAGGTGTGGCGGAGCACCATGACCTCACCGCGAGGATTCCCGGTCTTTTCGATCTCGTCGTTGTAGCTCCCGATGAGCTCCTCAAGGTCGCCGTAGGGCTCGAAGTTGCCGTAGTTCGGCGCCGTGATCAGATTCAGGCCCTGCTGAGCGACCCGGCGAACACCTTCGTTGCTCTGCGATGCGACCCAGATGTCAGGATGCGGCTTCGTCGCCGGCTTCGGGACCAGGGTCGTCGGCGGGAATGAATAGAACTGGCCGTCATGGGACACGTCGTCTTCAGCGAAGAGCCGACGGACGATCTCCAGCCCTTCTTCGTACATTGCCCGCTGGTTCTCCGGCTTCACCCCGAGCCGATCGAGTTGGAACCTGCTCCCGCCGCGTGCCACGCCGATCCCGATCCGACCTGGCGCGAGATGATCCAGCAGGCTCATCTCGGAAGCGACCAGGAGCGGGTTGTAAGCCGGCAGGACGACCACACCCGGGACGATCCGCAGCCGCTTGGTCCGCTGAGCCACGACCGTCGCGAACATCATCGCCGAGGGATTGGCTACGTAGTTCTGGAACTGGTTCTCGTTGATCGTGATCCCCTCGAAGCCGAACTCCTCAGCGGCATCGACGATCCTGAGCATGCTGTCCAAAACCTCGGACCAGGGCCGGGTCGTGTCCGGATAAAAGAACGGCGCCGTAACCCAGAACTTCATTGCCATCGTGTTTTCCTCAACTCTTGTTCGCTGACTTCCAAGGGGACCGCAGGACCAACCCCCGAGGCTCTCGGCGCGGCAGTCCACGCCATCGGGAAAGACCACGATGCCGTGAACTGCTTCATGAATGCCTCGCGGGTGAGTGATTCAGCTGACGGCCGCGCCGTCGGGTGCCGGTGCGGATCCGGTGACCATCGGCGCGAGGTAATCGCCGTACCATTCCTGCGGCACTGGTGCCTCACTGGCAGCGATCAGCTCAGAGAAGTCCCACTTCTTCAGCAGCTTTCCGTTGCGGAAGACGGGCTTGAGCAGGTTCTGCTCAGGGCTGACCGAGTCGCGCGGCACGGTCTTGTACTCACCGTCCTCCAGAACGAGGGCGAGCCGCCCGGCCTTGGACCTCTTGAAGCTGGCTCCGGTGGGCTGCTTGGAGATATCGCGCCACTCACCGTTGACGCACACGGCGTTTGCCTTCTGCGCGAAGTTGTTGGTGTCGCGGTTGACGTGCTGGAGGAGGCCGCCGCCCATGCCGAAGACGGCGTTGTCTGCCGCCAGGCCGCGGCGCTCCATCTCGATGAGGACCGCCCTGAGGCTCTCGCCGGTCACGCCGTCGCCCTGCACCACTCGGATGAACGGAGGGAGGATCTTGAAGCCCTTGCTGTTGACTTCGTAGCCGAAGGCGTCCATGAGCCACTCGGTGGTGTCGGAGGTGACCTGGACGACGTCGCCGGAGTCGGGGCGCGCGCCCACCAGGCCGGGGAAGTTCTGGATCAATTCCTTCAGCTCGCCGCCGAGGATCTTCTTGACGCAGTGCTCGTGGTCGTAGGTGTCGGTCAAGACCAGCGCGAAGCCGTTGTCGCGGTAGGTCTCGAGCATGTTCCGGATGGCGTCGACCTCGAAGTCTCGCCCCCAGGCGGTGAAGCCGGCATGCTCGGAGTTGGGGCCGGAGTTCGATGGAGCCACGGCGTTGTACCAGCGCTTGGCGGCGAGGATGCCCGGGGTGGTGTCGCTCTGGCTGAAGTTCACCAAGTGCGCCATGCCACCCAGCGCGGCGGACTGCTGCGAGCTGACGCCCCGTGCGCCGTAGTCGTGAAGCATGTGCCGGAGCGCTCCCTCGTTGTCGGAAGTACGTTCCAGGGCGGTGCGGATCACCTGCTTGCACAGCCAGCTCAGGGTGCCGATCGTGGTCGGGTACCACACCGCCCTCAGCAGGGCGGTCTCGAAGAAGCTGGTCACCCAGTGATACTTCGGGTCAGTGTTGATGAGCTGCACGAGCACGTTGTTGCTGGGCAGCACGGTGCCCTCGGGGATCGCCTCGATCTCGACGGGCAGATAGCCGCCGTGGTCGTTGATGATGCCCATCCAGTTGTCGCGGTTGAAGTGCATCCCCTGCTCGCGCATGAGGTACTCGGCCTCATCGACATCCTCAAGCGTCACGGGGCGCATCAGGTAATCCCGGATGAAGGCTTGGAGGCCGACGAACATCGTGACGGGGAACTCGCCGCCGCGGGACTCGATGTACGACGAGATGTACTCGGTGCCCGGCGGGTACAGCGAGTAGTGGCAATGCTTGTAGTTGTCGGTGTTGACGATGATGTTGTCGAACTGCTCGCCCAGGGACATCTTTGTCCTTCCTCTCGGTCGCCCCGCGACTGGAGTAGTCACCAGCAGTCGCCGGCAGGCCATTAACGATTCTACACAGGTGCCGAAGCATGCGGTCTGCGACCACGACTTTCGCTGCTCAGTATCGTTGACCCAGCGGGTAGAAACCTTTCTAGCGACCGGACTGTATCAGCGGCAGATCGGCTCTGTAAACGGTGAGTTTCGATCGGCCGGAGGGAACCAGGCCCGGGAGGACCCGAGCGGCCCGGCCAGGGGTACCTGACGGCGGTCGAGCTCTCGATCGAACTCGAAGATGTCGTGACCGTAGAGGTCGGAGATTCCGGTGCCACCACCCCCTACCGCGGATCACTGCTCGGCCGTCACTGGCCGCGCCCCCTCGTGTCCGGCGGGCTTGCGGCTCCAGGCCGCCTCAGCGGCCAGCGCCCGAACCGGGGCGCGGAGCGGCGATGCGCAGCGGCCGACAGACCCGCGCCACCCGCGACATCGGGGACGCTGCGCCACTCGCGGCCAGCCTAGTCCAGCAGTAGTTCTGGAAACCGTTCTATCTCTGAGCTGGAATCAGCTATGGTTACCCTTCGCGACGTGAACGAAGAGCCGCATGAGGACACGTGGGGGTGACTTGACCCGAAACTCGGGAGCCATGCCGACGCGCAGGCCCACGATGAAGGAGGTTGCTGAGCGGGCAGGAGTCGCTATCAGCACGGTAAGTTACGTGCTCAACGACAGCGGGCCCGTCGCGGCCGACCGGCGTGCGCGGGTGCTGGAGGCTGTCCGCGCGCTGGGCTATTTGCCCAACGAGTCTGCTCGCAACCTCAAGAGACACAGCGTGGCCACCGTCGGCCTCGTCGTCCCCGACCTGGTGAACCAGTACTTCGCGCTGATCGCCGAGGGAGTGGAACAAGCCGCGTCCGAGAAGGACGTCTTGGTGGTGTTCTGCACACCGGAAGCGACCGGTGGCAGCGAGTCCTGGAACAGCAGACTGCTGCGCAGTCAGCGCCTCGACGGGCTCATCTACCTCTCCGGGTCAGAGACGCGAATGGAGGCTCTGGTCGAGCTGACCCAGGTCGGCCCTGTCGTCCTCGTCGACGAAAAGCTCCCCGGATTCAACCTGCCGTCCGTGGTCTCGCAGAACCGTCGGGGCGCGAGGGAGATCGCCACCCATCTCACCTCGCTCGGGCACGAGCGCCTGGCCATCCTTGGCGGTCCGCTCGAGCTCTGGACGGCCGAACAGCGCCTCTCGGGCTACCGAGAGGCCATCGCCGCCGCCGGATTGGATCCCGATGGCATCCCCGTGCTCGTAGGTGACTACAAGATGTCGTCGGGCGAGCAGTTGGCCGCCGAGATCCTGAGCCGCCCGGCGGACGATCGGCCCACTGCTTTACTCTGCGCGAACGACCTCATGGCAATTGGGGCTCTGACCTACTGTCGCCGCGCTGGCCTGCGGGTGCCGGAGGACGTCTCGGTGGTCGGATTCGATGACCTGCCGTTCGCTTCCCTCCTGACGCCAGCTCTCACCACCGTCCGGCAGCCCGCTCGGGAGATGGGCATCCAGGCCGTCAAGCTGCTGCTCGGCATGGTCGACGGCACCGATCCGACCCCTCCCCCTCCGTCGCCGGTAACTCTGAAGATCCGGGAGTCGACAGGTCCCGTCTCCGTCCACTGACGAGCTTAAAAGCATCGATGCTCAGAGGTACGTGCCCCTAGAGCCGCCCGGCAAGGTTGTGGACTCGGCATCTGACACCCGGGGTGAGCCGGGACCGGCTGTACGTCGCCGCTTCCTGGCCAAGCGTTCACGACACCGGGCCAGGAAGCGTGCGAGACGAGCCGCCAGGATCAGGTGCGCGTGGATTTCTTCGCACGCAAGCCGAGGTAGAGCACGATCAACCCGCAGAACGCGGACGGAATTGCCAGGGTGAGGAACAACTGCTGATGACTCCATCCGGCGGACAGCATGCCGCCCACGATCAGCGGGCCGAGGATGCCTCCGACCCGGCCGATCCCCAGTGCCCACCCGACACCGGTGGACCGCACTTCTTCGGGGTAGAAGACGGCGGCGAGCGCGATCACGCTCTTCTGTCCACCTGAGACCGAACAGCCGATCAGGAAGATGGCGACGAGGACGAGCCACGCCGGTGCGCCGAGTACCGCGCTCATCAGTGCCAGGAAACCGCAGCCGGACAGGTAGAGCGTGGCGAGCGCGCCATACGCGCCGAGCCGGTCCATCGCGGGGCCGACCAGGAACGCGATCGCGATGCCGCCGATCGTGGTCATCGAGGAAGCGGTGGCCAGGGTGCCCGCCGAGTATCCGCGTTCGTGCAGAACGGTGGGCATCCAGCTCTGCAGGCCGTAGAACATCGCCAAATTGACGGCGAAGACGACCCACAACAGGACTGTGCCGAACAGCTGCCGACCAGAGAGGAGTTCGGACAGTTTGACTCGCTTGCGCGGGTCGGCGCTCGCCGCCTCGATCCGCACGGCGGTCGTATCCGGCAGCCGCCGGTCGATCCGCCGGCACAGGGCGTATGCCTTGGCGGTCTCGCCGCGGCGCACGTGGAAAGCCAGCGATTCCGGCAGCCGCCAGGTCAGCAAGCCCAGCAGAATGAGCGGCAGGATCGCTCCGGCGAGGAAGACCGAGCGCCAGCCGTGCATCGGGATGAGCCAGTCGGCGGCGTAATTGGCAGCCACGAATCCCAAAGAGAATCCACAGTAGATCGCCAGTACGAAACTGGCCCGGGCCCGTTTCGGGCTGTACTCGGCGGTGAGCGCGATCGTGCTCGGGGTTGCCATGCCGAGTCCGATGCCGGTGACGAGCCGGAGCACCAGGAGCTGATCGGGGTTGCGCACCCAGACCGAGAGCAGCGTGGACAGCGAGAAGACCGCCACCCCGGCGAGGACGAGCCGTTTGTGGCCGAACTTGTCCGACAGCGGAGCGAGCAGCAGATAGCCGATCATCAGGCCGACCAGCGCAGCGGAGAAGATCGTGCTCATCGTGCCGGTGGAAATACCCCAGTCTCGGGTGATGGCGGGGGCCATGTAATTGATCGCCTGGGTGTCGAACCCGTCGAGCAGCATGACCAGTCCGCACAGCAGCGCAACGGCGAACTGGAAGCGGCCCGGGCGGCGTTCGTCGATCAAGGCCGGGAGGCGCAACAGTCCCGGCGGCCCGGCGGCGGTGGCGGGAGGCGAAGTGTATTCGGGCATGGGAACTCCAGGTGCGAGAGGATCAGCCGACGGGGTACGGCACGGGCACGGCGGAGACGAACGCGTCGGAGTGGAACCGCTCGGGAGGAATGCCTCGCGCACGGCCCAGCTCCTCCGCAGCGGAACGGGTCATGGATTCACTGCCACAGGCGTAGACCTGGTGGCCGCCGAGGTCCGCGTGGTCGGCGATGACGACCTGCTGGACCCAGCCAGTGGCGCCTTCCCAGCCAGGGTGCGGCCGGGAGAGCACGGGCGTGAAACTCAGCCAGTCAAAACGGCCGGCCCAGGCTTGAAGGGTGGAGAACTGGTACAGGTCCTCGACAGTGCGTGCGCCCCAGTACAGGTGGACGGGACGGGTCAGTCGGCGCGCGATGTGGTCTAGGATGATCGACCGCATCGGCGCGAATCCAGTGCCGGTCGCCAGCAGCAGGATCGGGGAGCCGGCCCGGTCCGCCCCTTCGGCGGGGTCTTCGACGAAGAACTCGCCGAAGGGGGCTTCGATCTCTACGGTGTCGTGGAATTCCAGCTGCTGCAGGATCCTCGCGGAGAACGCTCCGCCGGGCTCGTGGCGCACGTGCAGCTGGGCGAGGTCATTGTGCTGGGGAGAGTTGGCCAGCGAATAGGATCTGGTGTCGCCGTCGTCCAGGATGACGTTGAGGAACTGGCCGGCGCGGAACGGCGTGCGCCGGCCGATCGGGTAACGCAGGTCGAGAATCGTGACGCTGGGCGCGACCTGGCGCCGGCGGTAGACGGTGGTGGTGAGCTTCTTGCGCACCGGAGGCGTGCGTGCCTCGATGCGGCGAGGGGCGATCTCCACGTCGCCGATCGGGCGCGCTCGGCATAGCCGGACTTCCGCAGGACCGCACGCTCGGCCGCTGCCGGGTATTTCCGCCTCTCCAGCCGTCAAGGTGCCGACGCAGGTGTCGCATACGCCTTTGCGGCAGGAGTAAGGGATTGCCCACCCCGCGGCCTCTGCCGCGTCGAGCACATTCTGTTCGGGCGCGCAGTCGAAGGTGATAGCGGTGTCTTTGACGCTGATGGCGGTCATCTCAGTCCTCCTGAACGGGCGGTGCGAGCAACCGGAGGGCGGAGAGCACGGCGCTCGGGTCGGCGGTGCCGCTCCCGGCTTTGTCGAAAACAGGGCCGTGACCGACGCTGGAGAACGGAATGCCCGCGCCGATCGTGATCGCGGCGGCGGTGCGCCCGGCCAGTGTCTTGACCGGGAGGTGCCCTTGGTCGTGGTACATCGCCAAGTACGCGTCCGCGTCCCGCGTGCCGCCGAGCAAGACGTCTGCCCCGGTCGGCCCCTCGACGTCAATGCCACGCGCACGCAAGGCCGCCACCGCAGGCTCGGTGACCCGGCGGTCGTCGTCCCCGAAGAGGCCATGCTCGCCTGCGTGCGGGTTGATCCCGAAAACGCCGATCCGTGGCGCGGCAATGCCCATCCGGCGCAGCGCCGCATGGAGAGCGACACCGGCCTGGACGACCAGCTCTGGGGTCAGCCGGCCTATCGCGTCGACGAGCCGTTCATGCAGAGTCACATGCGCGATCCGGACGCCGCCGCCGACCAGCATCAAGAAGACTTCGTCGATCGGCGTACCGGTCAGCTCGGCGATCAGCGGCGGGTAGCCCGCGAAGGCGATGCCGGCCTGGCGGACCGCGTTCTCTGAATGCGGGCAGGCGACGACGCCTCGGTAGCCGCCGTCCATCGCCAGCGCAACTGCCTTGGCGGCATAGGCGATGGTCGCTGCGCCTGCCGCAGCGGTCACTCGGCCGATGGCCAGCTCCGCGGGATCGAGTGCGCCGACGTCGATCACGTCGCACATTCCCGCGTCGGCCCTCGCCCCGGGGACCGCTGCCCGAAGGGCAAGGCCGGCCTTGCGGGCAGGTTCCACGAGGACGTGCCGGTCTCCCACCACGACCGGTGCGGCGGCGCCGAGCATCGCAACCGCTTTGACCGCGATGTCGGGGCCGCTGCCGTTCGGGTCACCGATGCTCAGCAGCGCTCTGCGCGGCTCGCTCACAGCGGAAGCACCAGCAATGTGTCGGTGCGGGAGCTGTCGCAGACCACCACCCGCTTTTTCAACAGCGCCGCGCCGTCGGCGAAGACGTACTCGTCAAGGTAGCGGCCGCTGGCGAAGACATCCGTCGGCCCGTTGCCGGCGATGCGAAGAACCAGGAAGGCGGTTTCGCTGGTGGCGCCGGACTTGCTCTCGGCGAGGATCGCAGGCTGGCCAAGCAGGTGCCGGTAGACGTGCGGCTCGTAGATGTTGGCTTCCTTGAGCGCGGAGATCCGGTCTTTGAGCATCGCCTTGTTGTCGGCCCAGATGAGGCCAGCGGGCAGGCCGCGGCGGTGATTGTCGGCGGTGGTCACCTTGTAGAAGGCGTCCTCGGCGAAATGCTCGGGCCAGTCTTCGATCGGGCCGTCGTCGATGGCGCGCACGTAACTGCCCTGGGCCCTGCTGATCAGCGTGAACGCGTCCATTACCGGCGCACTCCTTCGCACTCGTCGATCGAGAAACCCATGGCTTCGCGATAGACCTTCCAAAAGCCGCGGATCGAGGCCTCGGTTACCCTGCTCTCGCTGGAAACCGCCTGGTCGCCGCCCATCTGAACGGTGGCGAACTCACCGCTCGCGCCGGCGATGCCCCGCTGCACGAAGCCGCCGATCGCGCCGTCTTCCATCGAGACGAACCCGGCTGGGCCGACCAGGTTCGACTGCTTCATCCGCACCAGCTGCTGTTCCTCGGTGTCGTCCTCGAAGCCGAGGTAAGTCCAGTTGAGGCGGGTGGAGTCGACCGCGGTCGGGAGCACCTGGCGCACCGCGATGGAGTTCTGGATCTGCTGCAGCACGAATCCCGGCGAGACCGACAGGATCTGCAGGGTGACGTCGTCGCCGAACTCGCGGAAGCTGTTCACCAGCGAGGGGTCCTCGAGCTGGTATTCCGAGTCGGAGCGGATGCCTTGGTCCTTGTAGTGCTCAGCGGTCTTGGCTTCGGCCTCCCGGTTGATCGCCGACCAGCTCACGTGGTTGCCGCCGGACTCGGAGACGATGATGCCGCCCTTTTGGTTCAGCTTGTTGAGCCCGAAGGTGGTGAAGAACAGATGCAGGATGCTGGCGTGGTAAGAGTCCTTGACGTTCTCCAGGTACAGCTTCCAGTTGTTCGGCAGCGTCTGGGTGAACCGCCCGAGCACTACCGGCTTGCGCCCGCCGAGAACACGCTCGATCCGGTCGAGGATCTCCTGGCCGAGGTACTCCTCGATCGCGGGTACGTCGTTGTCGAGGCTGCCGAAGATCAGGCCGTGGACGTTCGCGAGGCGGAGCCGCCGCGGACTGTGCGCGGCCTTGCAGAACTCCTTGCGCATTCCGCCCTTGCCATTGATGCCGTCTTCGAAGGCAACGCCGGTGAGGTCGCCTTGGAGGTTGTAGGTCCAGGCGTGGTAGACGCACGTGAAGTCCTTGGTATGCCCGTAGTGCTCCATCGCGATCAAGGAGCCGCGGTGTGCGCACCGGTTTTCGAAGGCATAGATCTGGCCGTCGTGATCGCGGGTCACGAGCACCGGTTGCTCTCCGATGAAGGTGGCGCAGAAGTCTCCCGGCTCGGCGAGCTCCGCTTCCAGGCAGAGGTAGTTCCACGTGGGGCCGTGAAAGATGTTCTGCTGCTCGGCTCGATAGACGTCCTCGTCCTGGAAAACCCAGTACGGAACTTCGGTCAGCGACACAGGCCACGCGCGGCTCGACATGTCGGCACGCGCCGCGGCCTGCGACGCCGCCCCTGCCCCTCTCGACTCGTTCAACGCATTCCCTCCGGAGACACTTGACTAATTCCGTTCGGTATGCGAACGTATAACCGCTTTCCGAACATCTGCTTCAGTAGACGTGCCGCGGGGCGCGCATGTCAAGAGGAGGGCTGCATGGCAGTCGAAGGAATGGCCGGACTCGCCAAAGGGCTCGCTGTCCTCGAGGCATTCGGGACGGCCACGCCCCGGCTGACGATCAGCGACGCCGCCCAGGCCGCCGGGCTGAGCCGCGCCGCCGCTCGACGCTGTCTGACCACGCTTGCGGAAATCGGCTATGTCACCTTCGACGGGAAGTTCTTCTCCCCCACTCCCCGGGTCCTCCGCATCGGTGCCGCCTACACCGAGTCCGCAGCTCTCCCGCAGCTCGCACGACCACACCTGGCGGCTATCCGCGACGTGATCGACGAATCCGTCTCGCTGGCGGTCCGCGACGAAAACGACTCGCTGTTCGTCGCCCGGAGCGAGGGCACCCGGATCCTCAACAGCAGCATTCGGGTGGGCGCGCGAATCCCGCTCTATGCCTCCTCGACCGGACAGATCCTGCTCGGCGCGTTGAGCGAATCCGAGTTGGCCGACTACCTCGCCGCCGCGCCATTTCCAGCGCGCACCCCCAAGACGCCCACCACTGCCGACGCCGTCGCACAGCGCGTCAAGGACGCCGGTGCGGACGGTGTGGCCATCGGCGACGAGGAACTCGAACCAGGACTGCTCTCCATCGCCGTGCCGGTCCGCGACCCGGCCGGCCAGGTCGTTGCCGCCATCTCCATCAGCGCCTCGAGCTCCCGGGTCACTGTCGAGGAGTTCCGCGACCGTGTCCGGCCGGTCATGCAACAGCACGCGGCCGAACTCGGGCGGCAGCTCTGACTGGGAAGGAGCCGCAGAGGACACTGGGGTGACACGCCCGAAACTCGACAGCGCTCGCCGGGCACTGGTGATGTTGTTCGCCTTCGCCGCCCAGCGGCCGACGCCTCGGTGAAGGAGGTTGCTGAGCAGTGGGCGAGTCCGGTGCCCTCAGCACACCGGTAACTAGCGATGCTGCGGGACATGGGCCTCATCGAAGGAGCAACCGCTGCCACTACCACTCAACCGTGCACGCGGCTGCCCTCGCCCGGGCGGCTAGGCACGCCAGACCGGCCCTCTGCCAACGCTCGCACCCGTGTCCAGAGCACGAGCGAACCTCAACTGGACGAAGGATTTCCCAACGCCAGGCGCGAGGTACCAAGACAGGCTTCGTCGCATGACATCCCCGAACACGGGATGCACCACAGGTTCTCTCGGCACAGCGAGCGCCGCCGGCTTTCGCCCACGCCCGGGAACCGGATCCGGTCAACGGCTCCTTCCGGGCGATCCGCGATATCCAGGCGGCACAACGGAATCGGGGTGCTCACATCGGGCCCTCCGAGTGGCCTGCCCCGGCCGCGCCGGGCGACCGTGCGGTGAACACCATCGCGACGGTGGCGATCACGGCGCGGGTGGACAGACTGCGTCGCAGGGACGCTTCGCCGGACGTCATCGATTCGCTCCATAGTGGACGTAATGGAGAACGTCGACGTAGCCGGTTTGCCTGCCGTTGCGGCCGTTTGGCGCACGTTCTGCCCGGTGGAGGCAGCACGCCTGCGGCACCGCACGACTGTCCGTTCGAGGTATCCCGTATGGAGGAGTCAGTAGGCGCCGGACAGCAGATGACCGGCGTCCGGCACCGTGGTGTCGAGACGCAGCGTGGTGAGGATGCGATGCACGGTCGCCGCGGCCGCGGTGACCACTGGCACGCCGAGCTTGTCCTGCACCGGCTCGATCGCGGACAGCGAGGGCATCTGGACGCACGCGGACAGGACGACAGCGTCCGCACCCGTGATGTTCAGGCGCTCGACATGGTCGAGCAGGTCGGCGGGGTCGAGGCGGCCCACTGCGAGGTTGTCCGCCACTTCCAGGCTCAGCGCGTCGGTCACCTCGATCGACTCGCTCTCCAGGTATCCGGCGACTTGAGCGGTCAGCTGCTTCAGGTACGGCGTCACGATCGCCACCTTTTTGGCGTCGATCGTCTTGAGACCGGCGACCAGCGCCCCGGCCGAGCTGATCACGGGCGTCGGTGCCCCGTTAGCCTCGGCCACCTCGCCGAGCCGCTGCTCGGACACGCGGTGGTAACCCGGCCCCTGGCACATGATCGCCACCAGGCATGCGTAGGCGAGCACATCGCACCGCGCGTCGCTGAGCTCGACGGCACAGCGGTCGCTGTCGAGGTCCATGCGCTTGAGCTCGTCGGGATCCACGTGCATCATCCGCATCCGCGCGGAATGGAACGTGAAGCGCTCTTCGGGGAAGAGCCGGTGCCGCGCGTGCAGCATCGCGGGAATCTCGGTCTCCATCGTCGTGTTCGAACTCGGCACGATCTGGCCGATGCGGAAGTTGGTGGTCATGCGTTCTCCTCGGAAACGGGGTGGTGGTTCGCGTCGAGTTCCTCGCCGCCGGTTTCGCGCAAAGTGAAAACGAGGCCGGCGGCGAGGAGGTAGGTCACGGAGGCCAGGCAGTAGGTGAGGGCAAAGCCGGCGACGGGCACCAGCAGCGGCACGACGACGATTCCCGCGATCGCCCCGACCCGCCCGAAGTTGAAGCAGAACCCGGCCGCGGCAGCCCGGACACGGGTGGGGAACAGTTCGGCGTACCAGGCGCCGAATCCGCTGAAGTACCCGGTGAAGAAGCCGAGCAGGGCCGAAAGCCCGCCGACGATCGCGACGTTCGTTGTCGTCCAGGCCATTCCTCCGTCGCTCAGCGGGATCATGCGCACGCCGTAGGCGAACAGCGGGATCGAGACGGCGATGCCCACGAAGAAGAACGCGAATGCCCGCCTCCTGCCGATCCGCTCGGCGAGGGCACCGAACAGCAGGTAGCCGACAGTCGCGCCTACCCCTGTCCACACCAGGAAAACCGGTGCCTGGTCGATCCGGACGTGCAGCACGCTCTGGAGGAACGTCGGTGTGAACGTCATGATCACCCAGTAGCCGAACATGCCCAGGACGGAGATCGACAAGGCTTTCGCGGTGGTCGCGCGGAGTTCCCGCCGGAAGATCGCCGCGATGCCGGGCCGGGCGGTTTCGCGTCCGCCATGTGCTTGCTCGGCGATCCAGACGGGAGATTCGCTCACCGCGACGAGAATGCCGAGAGCGACGACGTACGCGGGGATCGCGGCGATGACGAACAGCTTGCGCCATGACGCCGGGTCGGCGGGATCCAGCACGGTCCAGGCGAGGACCGCTGCCAGGAGGTTGCCCGCGGACCATCCGGTCTGCATGACCGCGATCGCCCACGCGCGTTTCCGCGTCGGCCAGACTTCGCTGACCAGCGCGACCGCGGCCGACCACAGGCCGCCGACGCCCATGCCGACCAACAGCCGGTAGACGCTCAGCTCCACGACATTGTGCGCGAAGCCACAGAGCAGGGTTCCGGTCGCATAGGTGACGACCGATACCAGCAACGTGCGTTTCCGCCCGATGCGGTCCGAGAGGTAGCCCAAAAGATAGCCGCCGAAACCGGTAGCCAGCAAGAACCAGGCGACGGAGGACGCTACCTCGGCGAGTGTGGTGTGGAACGTGTGCGCGACCGCGAGCAGGACGAAGCTGAACACTGCGGCGTCGAGCGCGTCGAAAAGCCAAGCACCCCAGCAACCTCCGAGCGTTTTCCAGCGCACGGAAGGTGCGACCGGGCCCATGCCGGCAGACGGCGACTCTGGCGAGTCAGCACGGATCATCGATGTCCCCTCTCTCCCTTGTTCCCATGTTCCGGTGCCAGTGCCCGACGGCTGGTCCTGAGCGGACGATGAAGATTAAGCAGGACGCGTTGCCGTTGCACAGCAATGATTCGCGAGACCGCCATCACCTGCCGTCATGGCTGGAGGGCGCGTCCTTCGTCGCTGAGGAGGTGTTCGAACATGAGCCGCGCCGCGGGTGGCAGCGCCTCGGCTCGGCGGACGCACAGGGACAGGTCGCGGCTGGCCCACGGCTCGTCGAGAGCCAGCGTTCTGGTGCCGGTCAAGGCGTACCCCACGAGGTTCCCGGCCGGAACGACGCCGATCCCCAGGCCGCATTCGACCATCCGGCACAGGGCGTCGTAGGACGCGACTTCGATCTGATGCCGCAGCGTCCGCCCGGCTTGCCCGGCGGCGGTCAGCATCTGCAGCCGCAGATGCGTTCCGGTGCGGAGCACGACGTGCTCGTGGTCGAGCGTTTCGGCAAAGCCGACCGAATCGCACGCGGCCAGCGGATGCCGTTCCGGCACCAGCACCTTCAGCTCGTCTCGGCGGAACGGGTAGACCTCGATGTCGGCGTGGTACGGCAGGCTGGTGAACAGCCCGATATCCGCCCGGTTCTCGGCGACCGCCTCGGTGATCGCGAGACTGTCCTGTTCGAGCACCTGCAGCCGGACGCCGGGATAGCGGGCGGCGAACGACGCGACCAGCGGCGGCACGAAGGTCGACACCGCGGAGATGTTCGCCAGCAGACGCACGAGCCCGCGCGCCCCGGACGAGAAGTCCCGCATCCGTCGCGTCAGGTCTGCCAGGTCGTCGAGCACCTGCCGGGCCGAGACCGCGAAAGCGGCACCGGCCGCCGTCGGGGTGATTCCGCGGTTGGTGCGCACCAGCAGTTCCGTTCCCAGCATCTGCTCCAGATCGCGCAGCCGCCTGCTGATCCCGGCGGCGGCGAGATGCTCGCGGTCGGCGACTTCGGCGATCGTGCCGTGGTCGACCACTTGCACGAACAGTTTCAGGGACGTCGGGTCCAGCGTCATCGCTCCGGTCTCTCCTTTCACCGATCTGAGCATTCCCAGGTTGCTCCTGGCTCGTTTCGGCAGGGTGCGGGAAAGTAATGCGATCGGGAGGCTTCGCCCGAAAGGATACGCATCCCCGGGCCCGCCGCAGACATCCCGCGGGAACGCCGGGAATCCCGGGTTCGCGAAGCAGCCCCGTGCTTCGGATCCTTCGACGAGTTGCCCGCCGAGTGCGTGCGCCGTGCTGGCGACCGGTTGGCCGAAGCAGTCCGAGCCGCGCAGGTCCTTGTACAAAACGGCGGTGTCGACGAGGGCGACCGCTAGCTGCTCCTCGCGATCTGGTTCAGCGCGATCTCGACCACGATCGGCTGACGGAGGAGGCATTCCGAGTACGGCCACGTCGAGATGACCGATTGGCGACGTCGGATGTTCCGCGTGCTCCGCTGCCGCAGTGGCGGCGTTTCCGCGCCTTGGCAGCGTCGGGTTCACGGACACGCGGCCGTCTTCGGGGTCAGGCAGAACAAAATGGCCGCGGAAACCCGAAAGCCATGACTGACGAAGTGCACCCTTCGGGGTATCCCGAAGGGGTGGCTTGCGCATTGTTCGGTGCAGTGCGCAACAGGAATACCGCTGGGAAGCTCCGGCACGACTGACCGTGCTCGGCGGGCCGTGCTCGGCGGGCCGTGGCGCGCCGGCGAAACGCCCCCGTCGGCCTACTGCTCAACTGTGCGATAAACGCGAATGGCGACGTGCGACAAGCGCCGCCTTCAGCTCAAGTGACCACCTGGGAGTTTGCGAATGTCGCGATTACCTTTTGAGGGAGTCGCAGCGCCACTCGCAACGGAATGCAGTATTCCGTCGGAAACCAGATCCCACAATGTCTGATTGCACTGCACATCATCGAGCCCCGAAGATCGGCACGAACTCGATGGAATGTTTCTCGACGGCTAGCGTCTCGCTGGCCGTGTTCGCCGCCTCGGCGACAGCGAGAGCCAGCCGAAGACTCTGCCATAAAGGAAAACGACTGGTCGGATAGCTCCGCTGGCGAGCACGATGACTCGCATCTCACCGGATAATCAAACCATAGTCTTGCGTTCATCGCATCGGTTTATCGATAGATAACCGGCGAACTCGGCCGGTTGCTGGGCGAACTCGCGGACTGCACCCAGAGCGCGGTCGCACTCGGCACGACCATGTCGATCGGGAGCTACCGGCCGCTATTCGTCCTGACCGGCTTCCGCGAACGCGCCGGGAGGCACGCTACGCAGTCGGGCGCATGGCAGATAACTCTCCCGCTAACTGGCCGCCAGAGGGGAGTTAGCTGGGAGTTCAACTGGCCACCGACACGCGCGGCACACCGGTAGTAGGTCCGGGCATCCCGATCAGCCGGCGCGGGCCGGAAGCGCGTCACGTGCCCAGCCGCCCCGGCGTCCGGATCGAGCCGCATGCCCTGCCTCGCCCACCGACCGAAGAGCACGTATCCGGTGTCCCGCCACTGTCAGACGGGAGTGGCGTCGTCGGCCGCGGTCCTGGCGCCGCGCTCACGATCGAGCGCACCCCGGGTTTCCGGGCTGGCCAGGATCGCGATGACGAACACCAGGGTCGCGCCCGCCAAGAAGATCACGAGCCGCGAGGGAACGTCCGACAGAGCCGGGCTGAGCAGGCTCACCACGGTCGGCATCAGCCCGCCCAGCATGAAGCCGAGGTTCCAGCTCACTGCGGTGCCTCTGGCCCGCAATTCGGTCGGGTACCGCTCGTTGAGGAAGATCATCAGCGGCGAGTACGCGGCGTTGGACAGCATCACCATGATCACGCACAGCACCGCGACGACCGCGCCGCGATGGCCTCCGGCGGAGGCGATGCCCCAGGTGAGCAACGGCAACGCGAAGAGGTTGCACAGGCCGAACCCGATCATGGTGCGGCGGCGGCCGAGCCGTTCGCTCAGTTCGCCCGCACCGATCGCCGCCCCGATCACCACGACGCTGCTGATCAGCAGGATGGTGCCGCGCTGACCTGCCGGTACCCCCACCACCTCGCTGAGGAGGGTGGGCAAGTACCCGGACGTCAGATAGTACTGCGCGCCGCCGCCGGCGGCCACCGCGATGTTGAGCGCGAGGATCTTCTTTCCGCGGCCCCGAACCAGTTCCCGGAACGGCACCGGAGCCCGCTGTTTCCCTTCGAACTCCGGAGATTCCTCGACCTTGCGCAGCACGAACAAGCTCAGCAGCGCGCTGAGCAGTCCGCAGAAGAACAGCACCCGCCAGCCCCACTGGTCGAATGCCGGGCCGGTGAAGATCGCCGAGACCACGATGTAGGCCAAGCTGGCCAGCGCGGCGCCGAGGCCCGCTCCGCCGGCCCCGATCAGCCCGCTCATCAGGCCGCGCCAGCGCGCGCCGATGCTCTCCGTGCCGAGCGTGTGGGTGGTCGCGGTGACGCCGCCGACGAACAATCCTTGCGCGATCCGCAGCGCCAGGAACAAGATCGGGGCGAGCACGCCCACCGCGGCGTGCGGCGGGACCAGGCCCATCGCGGCGGTGGTGATGCCGACGCCGCCCATGACCAGCACCATGGTGGCCTTGCGTCCCTTGCGGTCGGCCAGCTCGCCGAAGATCGCGGCACCCGCCGGGCGCATCACGACGGTGACCGCGAACGAGCCGAACACCGCGGCGATACCCAGGGTCGGACTGGTGCTCGGGAAGATGTTCTTGCTGATCGGGCCGGCCACGTAGAGCAGCAGGAACAGGTCGAACAAGTCGAAGGACCAGCCGGCGACGGATGCGAATACCGCGGCACGAGGCGACTTTGACCGTGGTGCGATATCGGGTGTCAAGGTTTTCCCCTCACGGGAGACGAGACAGGACAGCGAGAACCAGGACAGGAATCCGAAACGTGAACTCCTGCCCGCGAATCCGGATCAGCGGGACTTCCGGCGCGGGCGACGCAAAGCTGTCCGGATCCGGTCGAACAGCGGAGCGAACAAGAGTTTCAGCGCGCTCGGCGCTTTGACCGGACCGCTGGGCGCCTGCCCGGAGGTCGCGGCTTCGGCCAGGGTGTCCGCGAACTGCTCGAACATGCGTCGGCTCACGTCCCCGGCCAGCGCGCGGCCGAACTGCGCGATGCGCCCGGTGAGATAGACCTTGGCTTCGGCCCGCATCGCGGTGCCGGCGGCGGTGGCCTCGGTGCGCAGCACGATGTCGGCCTGGGTCTGCGCTCCGCCGGTGTCCTGCCCCTGCGCGAGCACGCGCAACCGCTGACTGGCGCGGTCGTGCTCGACGACGTGCGCCACCCCTTTGAACGCGAGCTTGATCGGGCCCACCGAAACGCGCGCGCGGCCGGCATAGTGGTCTTCGCCCAGGTCCTCGGTGAGCTCTGCTCCTGGCAGGCACCGGGCGAGCAGCGACACATCGTCGAACACGCGCCACACCGCGTCCACCGGCACGCCGATCTCGGTCTCGATGTCGACCGCGATCGTCGGATCGCCGTCCGGCAGCACGATGTCGACCCGGCGGGTCTCGGCGGCGTTGCTGTCCTCGTCGGCTTCGCGGCCGTCGGTGCTGCCCGCTTGACCGCTGGCCCGGCCCACAAGCGCCCGGCGCGCGCAGTTGCCCGGGGCGGGAATGCCGTCCGGGTGCGCCGCCCGGGTTTCCTCGACCGCGGCAAGGATGTTGCGATACCCGGTGCAGCGGCAAATGACCCCGGACAGCTCCTCGGGCAGTTCGTCCTCGGTCACTTCGGGCTTGTTGCTGAGCAGGTCGTACGAGCTCATCAAGAAGCCGGGGGTGCAGAAACCGCACTGCAGCGCGTGGTTGCGGCCGAATGCCTCTTGCAGCGGGTGCAGGTCGTCCGGCCGGCCCAGGCCCTCCACGGTGACGATGTCCGCCCCGTCGAGCTGGACCGCGAACAGCAGGCAGGCCCGGGCTGCTTCCCCGTCCACGAGCACCGTGCACATCCCGCACACGCCGTGCTCGCAACCCACGTGCGTGCCGGTGAGCCCGAGGTGGTCCCGCAGCGCGTCGGCGAGCGTCACTCGCGCGGGCACGCTGAGCACGGCAGGCGTTCCGTTCACCGTCATCCTGACCTCGACGGGAGCGTCCGCGGCCGCCTTGACCGCACGCGGTTTTCCTTTTTGCGCCAAGGGTTCGGTCGTTTCCGGAACAGTCTTCACGAGGTCACCTCACCGGCGCTCCTGCGAGCGCGCTCGTATGCCTTGCACAGTTCCCGGCTCGCCAACGTGCGGAAAAGCCGGCGACGGTAGTCGCGGGACGCGTGGGCGTCGCCGTCGGTGTCGACCAGTTCGTCGGCCACCGCCGCGAGCGGGTCGGACAGAGCGCTCGCCAGGCGGCGCACGTCGCCGCCGCACTCACCGAGCGCGGTGGCGAGCTCGGCGCGGACGGAGCGGGTGACCGGCCGATCGGACACGCCGAACCCGGTCAGCTCCGCCTCGGTCTCCGCACCGCGCACCCGGACCCGGACCGCGACCCCGGCGAGCGCGAAATCGCCGTGCCTGCGCGCGATCTCGGCGAACCCGAAGCCTTCCCGATCGCCGCCTGCCGGGAAGCGCACCGCGGTCAGGATGTCGTCCGGTCCGAGCGCGGTGGTCATCGCGCCGGAGAAGAACTCCCGGGCCGGCACCTGACGGGAACCCTCGGTGCCGGTCACGGTCAGCTCGGCGTTCAGGCAGCACGCGACGGCCGGCAGCTCGGCGGCGGGATCGGCGTGCGCGAGGCTCCCGCACACGGTGCCCCGGCTGCGCAGTTCCCGGTGCCCGACCCACGGCAACGCCATGCCCAGCAGGGGAACCGTGGCAGCCGCCGGGTCCCGTTCGACCCGGCGCTGGCGCACCGTGGCGCCGATTTCCAGGTACCCGCCCGCCGTGTCGACCCGGTCCAGCTCCGGGACGGAATTGATGTCCACCAAGGTTTCGGGGCGGGCGAGCCGCATGGCCAGCACAGGGACCAGTGACTGCCCGCCCGCGATGACCTTGCCGCCGCCGCCCGTGCTCGCGAGTTCGGCGATCGCGTCGGACAGACTCGACGGCCGGACGTAGGCGAATGGTGCGGCCTTCATGGTGTCAGCTCACCGGCCCTGGAACTTCGGTGCGCGCTTCTCGGTGAACGCGGCGACGCCCTCAGCGAAGTCGTTGCTGGAGCGCAGCATCGAGTACGCCTTGCGCTCCAGCTCGATGCCGGAGTACAGCGGCGCGTCCACGCCCTTGTCGAGCACCTCCTTGGCGGTGCGCGCGGCGAGCGGGGAGAACCCGAGCAGCACGCCCACGATCCGCTCCACCTCGGCGTCCAGCGCGGCCCGGTCCTCGACCACGTTCGCCACCAGGCCCCAGTCCCCGGCTTGCTGCGCGTTGATCCGGGACGCGGTCATCACGTGGTACTTCGCTCGGGACAGCCCGATCAGCCGGGCGAGGCGCTGGGTGCCGCCGGAGCCGGGAATCATGCCCAGCCGCATTTCCGGCAGCGCGAATTCGGCGCGCCGGGTAGCCACCCGGATGTCGGTGGACAGCGCGAGTTCGAGCCCGACGCCGAAGCAGTAGCCGTCGACCGCGGTGATCACCGGCTTGGGGCTGCGTGCCGGGGCGGTGACGTTCTGCCCCAGGTCGGTGAAGTCGATCGGGTCGACCTCCATGAACCCGGCGATGTCGCCGCCGGAGGAGAAGTGCTCCCCCGCGCCTTGGACGACCACGACCTTGATCTCGTCGTCGGCGTCGATCTCCGCGAACCGGTCGGCCATCACCTGACGGGTCTCCCAGGTGATGATGTTGTACTTGCCGTGATCGAGGGTCAGGTAGGCGACCCGGCCTTCGTGGCCGCGGTCGAGCCTGATCTCGCCTCCGGTGAGTGCCATCGTCAGTGGTTCCTTTCGTTCTGCGAGGTGCTGCCGGTCAGCAGCTCGTGGAGCACGTTTCCGTGCAGGGGCAGGCTGGTGACGTCCACTCCGGCCGGAGCGAGCGCGTCCGCGACCGCGTTGGCGATCGCGACCGGCAGGCTCATGCAACTGCCTTCGCCGCAGCCTTTCGCCCCGAGCCGGGTCAGCGGGGACGGTGTTTCCAGGTGGTCGCTGTTGAGCTCGAAGGTCGTTTCCGCGGTGGTCGGGCACAAGTAGTCCATGAAGGTGGCGGTGGGCTGCCCGGCGTCGGTGTAGCGCATCTCCTCGAACAGCGCGCCGCCCAGTGCGTGTGCGAGCGCGCCGTGCACCTGGCCTTCGAGCAGGGTGGGGTTGAGGATCGTGCCGGCGTCGTGCACGGTGACTACCTGCTCGAGCTTCACCTCGCGGGTGTCCGGGTCGATCCGGACGACGGCCAGTTCCGCGACGAAGCCGTAGCACAGGCTGGAATTGATCTGGTCTGTGCGGCTCGCCGCCTTCGACTGCGGCGGGGTGAACGCTGCTTCCTCGTACAACCGCGCGGACGTGCCTTCCGGCAGCGCGCCGGGATCCCAGTGCACCAACCCGGCCGCGTGCTTGAACGGGACCGCCCGGCCCGTTTCGCCGCGCTGCCGGACGTGTCCCTCGGCGAGCTCCACGTCCTCGGCCGCGACACCGAGCAGGGTGGCTCCGGCGATCTTGACTGTCTCGGCGAGCTTCTCCGCGGCCTCGACCAGCGCGCTGGTCAGCAGCGGTGCGAAGCGTGAGGAGTAGCTGCCCGAACTGATGGTCCACGGGGTGGTGGCGGTGTCCATTTCGACGATCGGGCGCACCTGGTCCAGGGGCAGGCCGAGCTGCTCGGCAACCACCTGCTGCGCGACGGTGGCGTGGCCCTGGCCCTGCGGCACGGTGCCCAGCAGCACCGACACCAGCCCGTTGGGGTCCACGCTGATCCGGACGTGCTCGGTGGAGCCGGACTTGCCGCGCCCGGACGCCCGCTGCTCGGCCGGGGTGGCCAGGCCGACGTAGCCGATGTTGGTCGCGGACGGGTCGACGATGGTGGCCACGCCGAGGCCGAAGTACTCGCCCCTCGCCCGCGCTTCCCGTTGCTTTTCCCGCAGCGCCTGATAGTTCGCGTTCTTCACGACCATGTCCAGTGCGCGGTCGTAGTCGCCGGAGTCGTAGATGCCGCCGGTCGGCGTGGCGTACGGGAAGTCCTCGTGCCGCACGAAGTTCCGCTTGCGCAGCTCGACCGGGTCCAGGCGGCAGGTCTCGGCGACCTTGTCCATCAGCCGTTCCAGGCCGAAGTACAGCTGCTGGCCGCCGAAGCCGCGGTTGAGTCCGGTGGGCGTCTTGTTCGTCACCACCGCACGCGAGCGGATCTCGACAGCGTCGATCTTGTAGGCGCCGGTGATGTTGCCGAAGCAGCGGTACAGCGTGCTGGGCTCCGGCGGCCGCAAGTAGGCACCCACGTTGTCCACCAGGTCGGCCCGCAGCCCCTGCACGATGCCGTCGGCCGACACGGCGGCCTCGAACCGCATCGCCCGGTCAGACCCGGCGGAACTGGCCAGCAGGTGCTCGATGCGATCCTCGGTCCAGCGCACCGGCCGGCCCGCGTGCTTGCTGGCCAGCGCCATCAGCGCGACATAGGGATAGATTCCCGCCTTGATGCCGAAGCTGCCGCCGTTGTCGGCCGGGATCATCAGCCGGATCCGCGACGCGGGCAGGCCGAAGGCACCGGCCAGCACCGCCACCATGGAGAACGGGCCGTGGAAGTTCGCCCACGCCTGGATGGCCGGACCGTCCACTTCGTCCTGCCACTCGGCGACGACCGAGTAGCACTCCATCGGGGTGGAGGAGTAGCGCGGGAAGTGGTACTTGCCCTTCACCACGTGATCCGCGTTGGCGAACACCTCGTCCACCTCGCCGAAGGCGAAGGTCCGGTCGGTCGCGACGTTGCCGTCCGCGTCCTCGTGCAGCCGCGGCGCGTCCGGCAGGAGCGCCTTCTCGACGTCGACCACCGGCGGCAGCGGCTCGTAGTCGATTTCGACGAGTTCCGCCGCGTCCTCGGCCAGGTACCGGTCGCCTGCGACGACGACCGCGACCGGTTCTCCGACGAAGCGCACCTTGTCCGTCCCTGTCGGGTAGTACGGCATCGGTGTCTTGAGCGCCAGCGGGAACGGCCGGAGGGTCGCCTTGACCTCCTCGGGACCGATCACCGCGGCGACCCCGGGGTGCCGGCGGGCCCGCTCGAGGTCGACGCCGCGGATCCGGGCGTGCGGGTGCGGGCTGCGCACGATCGCCGCGGTCAGCGTGCCCGGCAACGGGTCCATGTCGTCGAGGAACCTGCCGCGGCCGGTGAGCAGCGCGGGGTCCTCGACTCGCGCCGTCCTCCTGGCCGGTTTGTCGGAGACTGCGTTCATTCGGCTCACCTGCCTGCTTCTGCGGCGCTGTCGGACAGCGCGCGGTAGTTGCCGGAGCTCAGTTCGCGGCGCAGGATCTTGCCCACCCCGGATTTGGGAATGGTCTCGACGGCGACGAACCGCTTGGGGCGTTTCAACGACGGCAGCCCGGACTGCTCGCGAACGAAGGTCTCCAGCACTTCGGTCGCGTGTTCGGGGGTCATGCCGTCGCCCGGGATGAAGAACGCGGTGGCGGCCTGGCCCCACCGGTCGTCCGCGATGCCGACGACGACCAGCTCGCGCACCGCCGCGCAGCGGATCAGCGCGTCCTCGATCTCCTCCGGGTAGATGTTCTCGCCGCCGGAGTTGATCATGTCGTCGACCCGGCCGGCGACCCAGAGGTCCCCGTCCTCGTCGGCGATCGCCAGGTCGCCGGGGAAATACCAGCCGCCGCGAATGGAGCTGGCGTCGGCGTCGGGACGGCGCCAGTACCCGGCGAACGCCTCGGGACTGGACATCGAGACGGCGATCTGCCCCTGCTCCCCCGGCTTCACTTCGGCGTCCGGCGGCGCCGCGGGATCCGGGTCCACCAGCCGGACCCGGGAGAAGATGCCGGCGCGGCCCGCCGACCCCGGCTTCGCGACAACGTCCGGGCCGATCGTGAAGGTGTAGATCTCGGTGCTGCCGAAGTGGTTGACGAACGACTCCGGTTCCAGCGCGCCAGCGAGTTGCTCGGCCAACGCCGGCGTCATCGACGAGCCGGCGTAGGCCAGCCTGCGCACGGTTCGCGCCTCGGCGAGCCGGCCGGTGCGCACCAGCGACCAGTAGATCGTCGGCACCAGGTACAGCGAACCGATCCCCTCCGCGGTGATCAATTCGAGCGTCTCGTCCGCGTCGAACTTCACCTGCGGCACCCAGGTTCCCGCGCCGACCAGAGTGGCCAGCAGAGTGCGCAGCCCCATCGTGTGGAACAGCGGCATGACGCCCAGCGTGGCGTCGAAGCGAGACTGTCCACTCTGGATCAAATGCGCGATCGCCGCGTGGTGCTCGGCGGAGTGCGTGCGCGGCACGCCCTTCGGCTTCCCGGTGGTGCCCGAGGTGTAGAGCATCACGCTGATGTCCTGATCAGACACTCGGATGCCCAGGCAGCCGCTCGGCTGAGCCAGCGCCCGGCGCTCGACGGTGTCCTCGCCCGTTGACCCGGAGGCGATCCGGGCCACCGGGGGCAGCCCAACCAGCGCCTCGTCCGCGAGAGCCGCGGTCGAGGCGTCGGTGATCACCAGGGCGGGCGCGGCGTCGGCGACGCAGTAGGCAAGTTCGGGCGGCGCGAACCGGAAGGACAGGGGCACCGAGACCGCACCGAGCTTCTGCACGGCCAGGTGCAGGCTGGCCAGCGGTTCGCCACCGGCGAGCGAAAGCACCACCCGTTCGCCGGGCCGGACGCCGAGCTCGGCCAGCGCCCGTGCCAGCCGGTCGGTGTGCGCATCCCACTCCGCATAGGTCATGGGGCTTCTGCCGCCCACCGCGCGACGCCGGGGATAACGCTCCGCCGTCCAGCGCAGAACCGTGCCCAGATCCATGACCGTCCCTCCATCGCGACAGCGGTCGTGCCGATCGGAACTACCGTACGTAACACACGGTACGATTCTGACCGTCTGTTTCGGATGGTTGCGAAGCTACGATATGGTTCGGAGCATGTCAACGGTTCGGTTGTCGACGACGTCGTACGTGGTGCTCGGCATGATCGCGCTGCGCGGTCCTTCCACGTCCTACGACCTCAAACGCGCGATCGGCCGCTCAGTGGGCTACTTCTGGAACTTCCCGCACGCGCAGCTGTACTCGGAACCCAAACGGCTCGAGGAAGCCGGCCTGCTGGAACTCGACGAGGAAGATTCGGGGCGCCGGCGCAAAACGTTCTCGATCACCGAAGCCGGCCAGAAGGCGCTGCGCGGCTGGATGACCGAGCCCGTCGACGAGCATTTCGAACTGCGCGACGTAGCGGAGATCAAGCTGTTCTTCAGCGAGCTGGCCGGACCGGACGACGTGGCACAGCTCGCGAAGGGTCAGGTCGAGCAGCACGAGCGCCGGATCGCCGAATACGAGGAGATGCAGCGCCGCTTCGGCCACATCGAGGAAGTCGCCGGCCGGATGATCACCCTGGAACTCGGGCTCGGCATGGAATACGCCGCCCTCGAGTTCTGGCGCGGCGTACGCGAACGCGCCGACCGCGGCGAGTTCGAGATCGGAAAGCAGTCGCCTCGGGACTAGCGTCCCCGCGCCGGCGGCCGCCGCCCGGAACGCAGCTCTCTGCCTCGTCCACCCGGTTACCTCGCGCCGACAACGCACCGCGGGAACCGTTGGGCCTGGTGTGCGCCCTTGGGCTCCAAGACCTCGGAAACCGCCCAGAGCGACGCGGCGAAGTTCAGCCTTTGATCCGCAACCGGCCGGCCGTAGTCAGCTGCCGCCGGACAGACGACCCCCGCACGGACGGAGACCGCACGGTCACCTCTGCCGGCGCAGCATGCCGCCCCCCTTCGACCGGCGTTGCCGGTCGTGTACTTTTTGCGTCGACCGAGAGAAATGGTGATCGCCTTCAACGACGGAGCGAACGGCGACGTCAGCTGGACGAGGACATTGAGCAGCTCCCTTTAGCGCAAAGAGAGTTCCTGCTCGTCGAGACGGTGAAGACGCACCGTTTCCACGTATTCAAGAAGCCTCTCGCGCGCAGCCACGCGCATGCGGATGGGATCGCCTACGACAGCGACGTCTTCATCCCCAGAAATCGGGCCGCGACGCGGGGCGGAAAGGCCGGATCTCGGCCTCCGTCGACTCTCCTCGCTGATCTCGAGGAGGAACGATGACGAAGCTGCGCCAGAACCGCGAACCGGAACAGTCCGTCCTCCGGAACTGGGCGCTCGCGGCCGGGCTAGGCGTTGGCTCGGCGGAGGCGTTAGGCTGCCTGCGCGCGAACCGCGTCGCCAGCCCCCGCAGAAGCGCCGTGCAAAGCTTCCCATCGGACGTCGTGCACCGCGGGCCAGAGACTGGCCGCCCACGCGATCTCCTGCTCTTCCGCGGTGAACGGCCGCCACCGGAAGTCCTGATATGCCTGTGGGTGCCGAAAACTATGTCACATCATGCGACCTGCTGATATTCGTAGATCAGACCGCCAAGTCGACCGTGCCGACGTACCGATCTGGCATCACGCATCCGGACCGGAACCTGCCGTTCGGGCGGTCGTTGGCCCAAGGAGCGATGAGGTCGATGGTGATTGAAGTGATCGACATACTCGGCCAGGACCTGTTCGAGATGAGGCCGGTTGACGATAAGCATCCGATCCAGACACTCGCGGCGAACGCTGCCCACCCAGCGTTCAGCGATCGCGTTCGCCCGCGGCGCCCGAACAGGACTGCGCAGGATGTCGATGCCGACCGAGGCGAACACCGCATCGAACGCAGTGGTGAACTTCGCGTCTCGGTCACGGATCAGAAACCGTAAACTGTCCACGCGACCATCAAGCTTCATCAGCAAATTCCGGACCTGCTGAACCACCCACTCCGCAGTCGGATGAGCGGTCACCCCTGCAACATGGACACGACGACGGTCGTGTTCAACAAAAAACAACACGTACAACCGGCGCAGCAACACCGTGTCGACGTGGAAGAAGTCGACCGCCAGGATGCCCTTAGCCTGGGTAGTGAGGAACTGCTTCCATGTCGGTCCCGTTCGGCGCGGCGCCGGGTCCAAGCCTGCACCCTTGAGGATCGTCCATACCGTCGATGCCGCGACTGTGTGCCCCAGCCCGACGAGTTCACCGTGGATTCGTCGGTAGCCCCATCGTGGGTTGTCCCGGGCCATCTCCAGCACCAACCGGCGGATCGCTGCCGCGACCGCCGGGCGCCCTGGTTGGCGTCGACAGGTCCACCTACGCCGCACTAACGAGGCGTGCCATCGCAAGATCGTCCGTGGCGACACGATCAACGGCAACCGACGCCAGTTCGGCACCAGCCGCACCAACGCCGACAACACAGCGCGATCAGCCCAGGTCAGATGTGGCCGCGTCACCTGGCGCCGCAGCACAGCCAACTGATGACGCAGCACGAGGATCTCCACATCCTTCGCGGCCGCGGGCCGCGCACACAGCACCAGCCACCCGAACACCCGCGCCACCAGCAGATACAGAAACCTTATGACCACAACTCGTGATCATCGACCACCGGGCAGTCACCCCATCAACCACCCGCCCACACGCCACGAACCAGCTGGTCAGAACCTATGACAGCGTTTCCGGCACCCACAGGGTTTTCTTCCGGTTCTGGATTGTCCATTGTGGTCGTTGGCGAGCCCGAGACTTCTCGCCGACTGCTGCGGGATGATCGCCGCCGTCGCTTCCGCCGCCGCGAACGCCACCTGAGGCAAGACCGTCGTGTAGGTGTCGGAGGTGACGGTGATCGAGGAATGCCGCAGCATCCTGTGAGTGCCGAGAACTGTGTCACGTCATGTGACCTGCTGATATTCATGGATCAGTCCGCCGAGCCGATCACGACGCCGAACCCGCCCCGAGCCGGTCATGCGGCCGGGTACCGAGACTTGATCGGGCGGCCGTTGATGCAAGGAGCGATGAGGTCGATGGGGGTTGAAGTAATCGACATACTCGGCCAGCACTTGCTCCAGATGAAGGTGCCGTCGTGGCAGGAGATGGCCCCAGGCGTATAAATCGAGGCCGGGGAAGATCGTCTCGACGAAGAACGCGATGCCGTCCATGGTGGACAGCGGGCCGACCACCTTGCTCGTAGGTGTCCATTAGCCAGCGCAATAGGATGTCCATCGCGGACCTGCGGATCATGTCCAACAGTGCGCCGACCGCGAACAGCGCTCCCGCCCGCCTGAGCCGACCGCGTTCCGCCGCTCCGCGACCAACGTCAGCGCAGGCATCCCCGAACGACAACTGCCCCAGGACTAGCGCCCCGGACGGATTCCCGTCCGGAGTGAGCACGCCAGGCAGTTCGTCGGGCCGGCTGTTCGTGTTGAGCGGGCGCACGGGCTCGTGGCGGGGGAACGTGATCCGGCCGCGGCCAGGCCTCGCAGGCTCATACGCGCGCAACGTCGCGATGCCGCTGCCGAAAACCGACATGCGCCGCCGACATTTCAACCGCGAGTGTCGTGGCTAGCACCATCGTCCGCTGTCCTTGTTCAGACGATGCCCTTGCGGACAGACCATCAAGAACGCACAGCTCGGCCAGCCGGTCGGGCGATCCTGCGGACGGGCCGGCTGAAGAGTCCCGCCGCGGCGCACATAAGCAGCGCGGCCGTACACACGAGGGTCCCGGCTTGAGGTCCGAGCGCGTGGGCAACCGAGCCGATGATGTTGTTGGTCGCCAACAGGGTCACACTCTGGATCACCGAGAGGATTGCCTGTACACGAGCGAGATGAGTATCAGGAGCGGCGCTGAGGAGCAGCGGGCTGGGGTGGCTGACGAACATGCCGCTCGCCGCGCCGACGCCTAACGCGCCCGTGATGGCCATTGGCAGCGCTGGCGCGAGGCCAACCGCCAGTTCGCCCACGGCGACCACCGCCAGCGCGAGCGCGGCAACAATGCCGGAGCGGGCGAAGATCCCGCGGCGACTGATGATCAGGGTTACGACGATCGTGCCCATGCTCTGGGCTCCGACCACAAACCCCGCACCGGTCGAACCCCATCCGTGCTCTCGCGCCAGCAGCGGGATCAGCAAAGTTGCAAAAGGCAGCACGAATCCCGCCGCGCCCGCGACGAGCAACAGGACGGGTCCCAGTCCGGAGGTCCTGACCGCGACCTGGATCCCTTCCCACACCTCGCGCAGGATGTGCTTGCGCTGCGCGGGCGACGGCGGGGTGAACGGCGGACGCACCACAACCAGCACGACCAGTACCACGGCGAAGGTGATCGCGTCGGCCCATGCCGCTGCGGAGAGCCCGGCGAATGCCACCAAGGCACCACCGATAGGAGCACCGACCAGACTAATCACCTGCGTTCCGCTCTGACGAAGCGCGACTGCCCGCGGGAGCAATTCGGGCTCGACGAGCCGGCGGGGCATCGATCCGGACGAGGGCAGGTAGAAGGCGTCGTTTGTGCCGACTATGAGGGCAGCTATCACGAGAATGGCCAACGGTGCCCCAGCTGCCCCCGACACGACAGCCAGTGTTACGGCGACAACCAGCATCACGGCATCACCGACGATCATGACCTGTCGGGCACCGAGCCGATCGCCGACGGCGCCGCCGAACAAGAGCAGAATCGTCCGCGGCAGCGCGACCGCCGACAGAATCCAACCGGCCGCCAGGCCGCCGTGAGCCGAGGCCGCCCACCCCAATGCGAAGTACAAAGCGGCGTCGCCGAGTTGCGACACCAGAGCACCGCCCAGCCAGACGTGAAAAATGCGGGGAAGCACGGCTTTCTCCGCTGTACTGGACGATGCTGTCACCACGAATCTCCCCCAGTGGTGCACGTGCGCGATGGGCATTCCGGCCGTCGGAAGCCATCCACAGCGTGCTCGACCTCGGCTGCAAATACCAAGAGCCACCAATCATATCCACGGCGTGCGGACAGCATTACAGCGAAAGGGGGCCCGGGTCCGCCGGGAGCCCAACCGGGACTGTGATGCTTGGTCTGCCTTCGACGTTGGCAGGGATCGTGAACGGCGCGAACTCAGCTTGCGCTGCTACAGCAGCCACCGGGTCGGAACGCCGCAGCTCACCGATCGCCAGTTTCGGACGCGAACAGCCGGGACCGAGCTCGACATCCACTCGGTTGTGGGCAGCGTCCAGCAACGCGACCTCGCCTGATAGGTCGGCCGGCACCACAGCGGCTCCGAGCCGCCGCAGTAGCCTGGTCACCTCCTGCAGATCGTTCTCGCGTCCGACAGGGACCGGCAGTTGCGCGACATATGCGACCCAGGCCGTGAAATAAGCGGCGGTCGCTTCTTCACTCAACCGAATGTCGGTTTCGACCAGTTCACGCCCGGCCCTCTCGAGCGCGTCGGCTGCGGCACGCACGGCAGCGCGGATCCGGGGATCGACCGACGCGAGTATTGCGTCCGAGCACACGCGCCCACGCGCTGGCGCTTCTGTTGCGGCTCAGGGCGAAGGTATCCGAACGCCGCCGGGGCTATACGGGCATCAGCATGTCACGGAGAAGTATTCGGAACATCCCACCCGGCTCACTCCGCTACAACCCGACCTCAGGCCAACCGTTGAGCACTTAACTGAGGACGCCGACCTAGAGTGTTGGCCTATAAACTAGGCCCCTGGGCTTTCCCATTGCGCCCTGTTCACCCCGTCCGAGTCCGGCATCACGGCGCACCAATCGCCCATCAATCTGTCCGCCAGCATGAGGGAGAAACCCTCACCCGTAACCTCAGAGAGCGTATCGGCACCACCGGGGTAGGCCCGATAGCGCAGCTCACCGGGCAGCAGTGGGGCTGCGAAGGCCGTGAAGTCGTCCTCCAATAGCTCATTCCGGGGTTGCAACGCCGGATCGCTTATCACGCAAACCAGTGAACGTGGCCGCATGAGCCGGGCCACCTCGGCTGCGTTCTCCCGACTTACGCGGAACCATCGGCACCCGGAGGTACCGTACGCCCAGCGCTCACACACTAAGGTGAGGCGTTCGGATATCTTCGCCACCGTCTCCCAAAAACTCTCGTCCGCGACGGCACCAACAGGATTCGAGATCGCGGTGGGCTCAGGAGCTGCGTCGCGCCACTGGAGAATCGCGTCCTGGGAACGGAGTCTCGCGAGATCGGCGGCCACCGCTCGCGTCAGGTAGAGGTGTACAGCCCCGTCCCATCCCGACTCGATCTGAAGCCGCTCCGGGATGGAAAGCTGGCAATACGGCCCGCGCCCCGCTGCCATTCCCTCGACAAGGTCAATCGCCTGCGGGAACTGGACCTCCGCGCCGTTGCGAAGGCCGCGGTGCCTGTCAGGAAGGGGGTCATTCACCAGTAGCTCGCCGACCTCTAGAAAGTCAATGCCGCTCTTCGCGATCACCGCAGTGAGCACCTGGCGCAGTGCTGCCGCATACGAACTCCAGGCATCTGCGTCTGCCAACCCCTCTCTCACTCGCTCACTGCGAGGGCTGATGATCAACTCCTTGCTCATTTCGCCAGCCATGTCAGCCCTCACAGCTCTCCATCAGGCCCGATGTCCAGTCCGCAGGTTCCATCTCGAGCTGAGTCCTTAGTCGGCTGGAAGGGATTTCGGAAATTCGCACCCTTGAAAACGGCATCCATGTTCTCCCAGATCGCTGTATTACCTGCGGACACCTGCTCGGTCTTCGTGTATCCCAAGTACTTTGGTCCGACAGGCGCTCGGCGCGGCAGATCGGACGTCCCCACCACGTTGCCTCGACCAGAACCCGCCGGGTGGTGACGGTGTAGCGGCCGCGCGTGAGAGTCGCCTTCGTCCACTGCCGATCGGCCAGCGTCAAGGTCAACGTCGTAAGGCCCGCCTGGATGGCGACACCCCAACGCCAGGCAAACCCGAGCACCGCGAGTCCGGTCACGTATCCGAGCAACAACACCCACGGCCACCGGGGCCGCTTCCGGAACGGGGAATGGCCGGTCCACAGGACCGTTTCGCCGGGTTCCAGCTCCTCTGGTCTTCGTCCTCCCATACTGAATGCATACCCCGTCGGCACTCCCCTGACTCGTGACTTCCTCGCCGCCCGCGAAGGCGTCGTCGCATAGGCTCAAGCAACGCCACCTTGCTCAGAATGCTTCCATGAAACGCGATAATTTGCACCTCAATATCGATGCAAAACGTATTTGTTTCCTTTTCCAGCCGAGGTTTCCGCAGTTTTCGAAGACGTCCAGGAGCCGCTGCGCTCGTGATCGACCAGTCGGCACGATCAGCATGACGCATCGCGGTCCAGGTTCGAGCGGCTGTCGTCCGCGAGCGGGGTTCCGGCTCAGTCACGATCACGGTGCCGCCCGACGCTTCTGCCTCGGGCGTGCCGGGATACTTCGGCTTTCCGCCCGCGGCCGGACGAGGCACTGATCAGGGTCGAGGTCACGCAGCCGCGGCGGTGCGCGCCAGGCAGTGGCCGTCTCGGTTCAGCCCGCGTCCAGATACGCCGCCGCCACCTTCTTGGGCACGCACATCATCCAAGCGTTGACCACCAGCTCGGCGAGTTCGTCAGCGTCGAGTTCGCTCAGCACCGCACGGACCCAATTGAAGCGCAGGTCCGACTCACGGGGAAGCTGGAACTTGTGCGGCTCGGCAGCGACGAGTCCGGCGCGATGCTCCTTCGGATACGCGAACCCCATCGTCGATTCGTCCGGTGACAACGCGAGGTAGACGAGCCGTCCGACGCGGAACTTCACCTGGTCTCGCACGACTCCTTCCTCGCTTCGCGGCAACGACGCGGTGAGCGCGCGGATGTCCTCGGCAGTGACCACTGTTCCTCCTCGCGAGCCCTTTGCGATCGAACCTTGCCGTTATCCGCGTCGTCTCATGACCGGCCGATCAACCGGTCGACTGTCTGCCGCGGCATTGGCAACACTGAAGTATGGCAGTCGGCGACCATGTCCGGGTCTCCTTTTCCGGCAACGAAAAGCAACCGCCGGCTCCGGATGCCCCAGTCCCGGGTCAAGCCCGGGATAGGTCCATGGTCCAGTTCGTCTCCCAGGTCTCGCCGCCGTCGCGGGAGAACCGCTGCTCCCAGCGCGGAGTGTCCGTCGTGGTGCCGGACCAGACGAAGTGGACCCGGACCGGCGCGCCGTCGTGAACGTCGTCGCCGTAGAAGTCGCCGCGTCCGTGCCGGAAGACCCCCTCGACCGCCGGGAACAGCACGCCGGTGCGGGTGTCCGACCAGTAAATGCGCCACACTTTTTTCTCCAGGTCGAACAGGCGCAGGGTGACGCCGCCGAACCCGTGCGTCGGGAAGGTCACCTCATCGATATTGCCGACTCCGTCGAGTACTCGAGGAGGGCAGCCAGTCGTCGATTGGCCACGTTCCAGGAGCCGAAGAGAAAGTCGAAGTCATGCATGCGCCCACTATCGAGGGAGCGATCGCGCCGGTCAAGGGCGATTCCGGGAACTTCGGACATACCCAACACGTTCCGCGCGGATGATTTCGCTCGCCAGCTCAGGCACTTGTCCGTGCCTCGGACCATCAACACCCGAATCGAGCAGTTGATCATGCACTGTCAACGTGAAATCCGCATTGCGCAAAGGGTTTTATGCGTTCTTCGCGTCCCGGCCGCGAGACGCGAGCAGCCGCGGTCATCGGGCGGAACTGCCGAATTCGTAGGCCCTCAGGGGGAAGTGGTTGGCGTCCCACATGGTTTCCAATGTGGACGCCGGGCGGAGAGGCGCGTCGCCGTGTTCGTCGAAGTAGTAGCTGTTCGCCGAGGAGCACTGGCCTTGGAAGAAAATCTGCTTGTCGCGTCGTCCGAGCATCGCTTGGAAGTACTCGGCGTTCGCTTCCTGGGTGACCTCGATCCGGGTCGCGTTGCGTTTTCTGGCTGCTTTGAGCAGGCGGATGATGTGTTGGCTCTGGGTTTCGATCAGGGTGAAGTAGGACGATCCGTTGTATCCGTAGGGGCCGAGAATCGAAAAGAAGTTGGGGAAGCCGGGCACGCTGACGCCGTGGTAGGCCTGGAAGCGGTTCTCGGTCCAGAACGTCTCCAGGTCGGTTCCGCCGGAGCCGCGCACCGGGTACGCCGGCATGTTGCCTTTCTCGAAGACCTTGAAGCCGGTGGCCAGGATCAGGACGTCGGCCTCGTGCGTGTGGCCGTCGGTCGTGCGCACGCCGGTCGGGGCGATCGCCTCGATGGAGGTTGTCTCGAGGCGGACGTTCGAGCGGTTGAACGTCTTGAGGTAGCTGTTGGAGAAGCTGGGACGCTTGCACCCCAGGGAGTACGCGGGGGTGAGCTTTCGGCGCACCTCCGGATCCTTGACCGAGCGCTTGAGGTGGAGGCGGCCGAGTTTTTCCCCGAAGCTGGCCGTCGGGACATAGCCGTGAAAGTGCGCGGCGAGCGGGAACGTGACTTCCACATAGGACTGGCTGATCAGCCTGGCGACGGCCTTGCTGCCCGGGACGAGTCCGAGTGCGGTCCGAAGCGGTCCGGCGATGCCGGCGTCGGGCTTGGGCAGGCACCAGATCGGGGTGCGCTGGAAAACGGTGAGGTGCTCGACGTCCGGCGCGATGGACGGGATGATCTGCACCGCCGAGGCGCCGGTGCCGATGATCGCGACGCGTTTGCCTGTCAGATCCGCGCCGTGGTCCCAGCGGGCGGTGTGCATGAGCGTGCCCGCGAAGTCGTCGACGCCGGGGATGTCGGGCTTCTTGGGTTTCGTGAGCACGCCAGTGGCATTGACGACGTACCGGGCGGTGAGGGTTTCGCCGTCGCCGAGCCGGACGCGCCACAGCGAGGTCGCGTCGTCGTACTCGGCTCCGGCGACTGTCGTGCGCAGGCGGCTGCGGCGGCGGATGTCGTACTTGTCGACGCAGTGCTCGGCGTAGGCCTTCAACTCGGCGCCGGGCGCGTAGACGCGGGACCAGCCGGAGAGCTGCTCGAACGAAAACTGGTAGGAGAACGACGGGATGTCGACGCCGACCCCGGGGTAGGTGTTCCAGTGCCAGGCGCCGCCGAAGCCGTCGCCCTCCTCGAGGACGAGGTAGTCGCCGAACCCGGCGCGGTCGAGCAAGATGGCGGCGCCGATGCCGGACAGTCCGCCCCCGACGATGAGCACCTCGTGGTCGGGACGGATGTTCATGCGGACTCCTTGCTGGCCTGGATCCGCGCGGCGGCGAATCGGGAGGTGGCGCCGACGACGACGGTGTCGACGCGGTACTCGACGCCGTCCGCTGCGCGGACGCCCTGGTCGACGATCGCGTACGCCGGCCAGTGCACCAACCGGGCCCGCGGGTCCTGCAACGCCGCGTAGTAGCTCGGGCTCACCTGGGTGCGGCCGGAGTCGTAAGCGCGGTGCGGGGTGAGCTGGCGCCGGGTCCAGGCATCGCGGACCGCCAGCCGCAGCCAGGTCTTCGCCGCGACCCGGCGCAGTGGCGGGGGCACGCCGACGGGCGTGACCCAGGCGGGACTTTCCTCGAACACGACGACCGAGGAAGCCGTGTGGAGCAGCTCCGGCAGGATCGAAGCGGCCTCGGCACCGGTGGCCAGCAGAGCCACCCGTTCACCGACGTAGGAGTGCTCGAACCAGTCGGTTCCGGTCAGGAGACGGGCCATCAGGCGACCGCCTCGGGAGACAGGCCCTTGACCCAGGACTGGGGCTTGCCCAGGAGCCTCGCCGGCATCTTCCCGGTGAGCTTGACCATCGGGTCGGCCAGGAGCCGGTGGTAGGGGTGCTCGCGGTCGGTGATCATCCCCGCCAGCACGCGGAAGATGTGGTACGTCGGCACGTACCGGGTGTGCTCGCCGCGTCCGCCGATCTTCGCGAACCGGCGGACCGCGTTCATCAGCTTGCGCTCGTCCAGGCCCATCCCCACCACGTTGTCGCGGATCTTGTTGATCAGCGGCACGAACACCACGATCAGCCCGACGAGCACGCGCGGGTCCAGGAGCCCGACTCCCTTGACGAGGTTCTCGACCGGGCCGCGGGCTCCGATCAGGTCGAGGACCTCGAAGTCGGTGGTGATGTGCCGCGCCTCGTCGGAGTTGATGTGCCGGAAAACCTCGTGGCACACCGGGTCCTTGACCTCGTCGGTGAGGAACTTGACGAGCGCTCCGTCGAGCGCGACCTCGAGCATCGGGATCAGCGCCGCCAGACCGGTCAGCGGGAGCTGGTCGCCGTAGGTGTCGAGGACCTTGATCGCGAGCTTGACGTTGATGTTCGGCTCGGGGACGCGGCCGTCCTCGAGCATGCCCCAGCGGCGCATGAGGGCGAGTTCCGCGTTGGCGTGCTTCTGCTCCTCGGCGTGGAAGTAGCGGTAGATCTCGCGGATGGCGGGCGTGGGCGCCTTCTTCGCCAACGCGGCGAAGCCACGCGCGCCGATGTGCTCGATCCAGACCAGATCGGCCATGAACGGCTTCATCCTGGCCCGCGTCTCGTCCGACATCGTCTCCGCGCCCGGCGCGTCCCAGTCGATGTCGGCCAGCGACCACTGCTTCTCGATGATCTTCGCCAGCATGGCGTCGAAGTCATAGGTCACAGGTCTGCTCCTTCGGGATCCGCTTCGGTGCTGAACGGCGCTACTCGCGCGAGCAAGCCGCCGATCCGTGCGTGCGCGGCCGGGGTGAGGCGCTTGCTGAGCCAGATCGCGCGGGCGTCGAGCTGGGGAACGACGTACAACCGGCCCTTGTCGTGCCCGTCGAGCGTCATCCGGGCGACCTTCTCCGGCGACATCCCGACCACGTCGGCGATGCGAGCCGCGGCGCCCGATGCCGCGCGGTCGATCAGCTCGCCGCTGAAGATGTTCGTCCGCACGAACGTCGGGCAGAGCACCGTCACCCGCACCCCGGTGCCGGCGAGCTCGGCGGCGAGGGTCTCCGACAGGCTCATCACGCCCGCCTTGCTCACGTTGTACGCCGCCATCCTCGGCCCAGCCGCGAACCCCGCGGCCGATGCCACGTTGACGACACCGCCGCGGCCCGCGCTTTTCATCGCGGGCAGGAAGTGGTGGCACCCGTGGATGACGCCCCACAGGTTGATTCGCAGCGTGCGTTCCCACTCTTCGAGCGGCGTGTGTCCGACGGTGTAGCCCCCGGCTCCGATGCCTGCGTTGTTGATGAGCAGCGTCGGGGCTCCGTCGAACCACTCGATGCAGCGGTCCCGCAGACTCGCGACTTCCTCGGAGCCAGCGACATCGCACCGTACGGCGAGACCGACGCTCCCGGCTGCTTCGACGAGAGCAACCGTTTCCTTGGCGCTGGCTTCGTCGATGTCGGAGCAGACGACCCGGGCGCCGCGCTTCGCCAGCTCGATCGCGAACGCGCGCCCGATTCCGCTGCCTGCGCCCGTGACAACGGCTGAAGCGCCCTTCGTCACGGGCCTGGTGAATCCGATCATGCCGTAGCCACCTCCGCGGGGACTGGCCGCGCCGAACCGCGCGGCAGATGGGTCTCGATGAAGTCCGCGATCGCGGCCAGTCCGGCCTCGCTCTCCGGCAGCACGGCGGTCATCGCCTGGAAGACGTGCATTAGCCCCGGCCAAATCCGGTGGTCCACGGTGAAACCCGCTGCCTCGATCCGGCGAGCCAGCTCGGTGGCGTCGGCGGCGAGCATTTCCCGGGAACCGGCGTGCACCAGCGCGGGCGGGAAATGCTCCAGGTCGTCGAAGGCCACGCGCAGCGCATCGCTGCGGAGTGCCTCCTCGTCGGCGTACCGGCGCAGGACGCGGCGCGCGACCGCGGCGGCGGCGAACGGGTCGCGCTCGATCCAGTCGCGGACCATGCCGCGGGCGAGGTCGAGCTCCACGACGGGCGAGAGGGCGACGAGCGCGGCGGGGAACGGCCGGCGCGCGCGGACGAGTTCGAGCACCAGCAGCAGGGCCAGATGACCGCCCGCGGAATCGCCGGCGACCACGATTCCGGCGGCGTCGTGGCCCTGCGCGACGAGCCAGTCCCAGGCGGCGCGCACGTCGTCCGACGCGGCGGGATAGGCGTGGGACGGCGCGAGGCGGTAGTCGACCGAGAAGACCGGGAGACCGGTGCGTTCGGCGATCTGCGAGGTGAGGCCGCGGTGGGTGCGGCTGGAGCACACGACGTACCCGCTGCCGTGGATGTACAGCACGACGCCGTCCGAGCGGTCCGCGGCAGGCGTGCGCACCCACTCGCCGCGCACGACCGGACCAGCGCCCTCCTCGACCCGCTCGAACGTCGCGCCCCGCACCGGACGGGATCCGAACCGGAGCCCCGCGGCGATGAGCGACCGGCTCACGAGCGTGCCGGCCCGTCCGTTCGGGATGAGCCGGGTCAGCGGCCGCCAGGTCGCGCCGAGCAACCCCATCGCCGCGCGGCTGCGCAGCGAGAGTCCCGGGGCCGGGTAATTCTGAAGGCGCATGCCCTCAGATTGGAGGTTCACGCCTTCGGCTGTCAAGATCGGGCCATGGCGCGAGTCGAGAAGGGACGGCCCTACGGCGGGAAATCAGCTGACGAGCGGCGTGCGGAGCGCCGGGCCGCACTGCTGCTCGCGGGACGCGAACTGTGGTGCGAAAGCGGCTGGGCTTCGGTGACGATGCGCGGTGTCTGCACCCGCGCCGGCCTCACCGACCGGTACTTCTACGAGTCGTTCACCGGCCGGGACGCCCTGCTCGTGGCGGTCGCCGAGAGCGTGCGCGACGAAATCCTGGCCCTCATTCTCGAGGCGGTGCTGCCGCGTCGCGACGCACCGCTGCGCGTACAGCTTCGAGCCGCCCTCGAGGTCGTGGTCAGCCAGATCGCCGACAACTTCGGCACCACCCAGATCTTCTTCGGCGAGCACGGCGGCAGCGACGTCCTCGAGTCGATGCGGCGCGACACCGTGCACGCCGTCGTCGACATGTTCATGACGTACGCCGAACCGAAACTCGCCCCGGAGGCGTCCGCCGCCGAATTCCGGGTGGCACTGCTGGTAGGCATCGGCGGCTTCGTCGAAGCGGCGACGGCATGGCGCTCCAAAGCCGTGCCGATGACCGCGCCGGAGCTGATCGACACACTGATGCGGATGGCCGAACGCCTCGCGGTCGGGTTCGTGGATTTGTCCTGAGCGGCGACCGCGCGCCGCCTCAACGGTGCTCGATGCGCCCGAGTTTCGCGTGGCCCAGGATCGGGTAGCCGAGCAATCCGATCGCCACAACGCCTTTCTTCGGCTGGCCTCCTACCCACAGGACCCCGGTCGCCCGGACGGTCGGGACGACGGGGGAATCGCCGATGGACACCGTCCGGGATCCTTCCGGTGAGGTGACCCGGCAGGTGAGTTTCCGGCGACTGCCGCCGTTTCTCAGCGAGTCGGGGACGATCCGCAGTGGCGTCCAGTGGGTTGCCCGAACTGCCCGCGGTGCGCGGATCAGCCACTGGTGCAGGGATGTCGCTGACGTCCAGACCAGAGCGCCGGCCAGATAAAGCCCGAGGAACGTGGCGAGCCCGAGGAGTTCATCGGATTGCCGGTAGGTGTGCAGCAGCAGGGGCACGTAGGTGGCGACCAGCCAGGCCGCCAGTGCGAGCTTCGTGATGGCGGCCGCGATTCTCCGGGGCCGGTAGAGCCGGATGATGAGGTCGAGTTGCTCGTTGTGCGTCGGAGGCGGCACCGGAGCCGACACCGGATGCGCCGAACTCGGCAGTTCGCGGGCGCGCAGGACGGCCGTGCTCACGGTGCCTGGCACCACGAGCCCTGCCCGGCCCGAAGGTTCGGGGCCTACCACCCAGACATATCCCCTGCTGTTGATCAAGCCGTTGACCACTGGCGGGCCGATGCGGAACCACTGGTCGTCGGCCAGCCTCAGGTACAGCGCGCGCTTCGTGGCCCGGAGCATGCTGCCGTCCACGGGCACTTTGCGGAACGGCAGGTCGAGCAATCGCTCCCGCGCTTTGTGCGGGGCACGGAAGGCGGCCCGGACGAGCAGCCAGAGCCTGGCAGCCACCAAAGCAGTCGCGACGGCGGGAAGTGCGAGGTAGATCTTCGACCGGGCGAACACGATCAGCGCCACGCCCGCCGCTACGAGGGCGAACAGGAGCACGGCGCGTCTGCGCAATTTGCCCCGGTTCCAGCGCAGGCTCGGCGCGAACGATCGGTCCTGATTCGCCGGCAGACCCTCCTCCGGCTCGAGAACTACGACGCGGTCCGCGGGCGGCGTGTCGGCATCGGGGACTGCGCTCATCGGCGGATCCGTCCTGACCAGGCGGCTCCTGATCGGACCCGGGTGAGCAAGAGATTAGTACGCGAGCCGCCGAGCATCGCCAGCCCTCGCGATCCGCGGCGGCCGCTAACGATCGCGCGGGAAGCGCGTGGCACAACTGCGCATCCCGAAATTCGCCCCTAAAACACTTTGCCCATAAGTCTAGTATTCAGGTATGCCTCTTTTCAGCAGGTTCAGCGCCCTCCCCGCCGCAGTCACAGTTCTCACGGGAACAACAGCCCTGCAGATGACACTTGTCGCCGTCGGAAACATCACGGACTTCGGCACCAATCAAGATTTCGTCCGCCACGTTCTGGCGATGGACACTACATTTCAATCGCCCAACATGATGTGGCGCGCCATAACCAGCCCCGGGCTTGCCGATGCCGCCTACCTTGCCATCATCGCGTGGGAGGTTCTCACCGCGCTGGTGCTCATTTGCGGATTTATCGGCTGCATACGGAACCACATATCCGGGCACGCTCTGTCGACGGCCTACAAGCTGTCCGGTCTGGGCTGGGTAATGCAGTTGATGCTTTTCGGGATCGGTTTCCTGGCGATAGGCGGAGAGTGGTTTCAGATGTGGCAATCGAGCAAATGGAACGGTCTCCAGGCAGCCCTTCCGCACATCATCATCGCCTCGTTCGGTCTCGTGCTCGCTCACCTCGCCGCGAAAGATTCACCGCGGCGCTAGGACGCAAGCGAGTCGAAGCATCCGGTCCGTGGTCACCGGATGCGCAGGCCGTCGAAGAGGACTGACACGATTTGCCGCGCCTCGTCCTGCCATCCGTCGGCGACCTGCAACGCGCAGATGCCGCCGAGTGCGTGCAAGAGGGTGGTGCCGGTGATGTCGTCCCGCACGAGACCCGCCGAGGCACCCGCGGCGAGCAGCCGGGCGAGGGCGTCCGCCATCTGAGTGCGGGCCTCGCCGAATACCGGCGAGTTCGTCGTCATGATGTGCTGCAGGGCCACCGCCATTCCCTTGCCTACGGCGGCGTGGTCGACCAGCAGCATCAGGAAATGCCGCAGCGCCTCGTCCGGGGACCGCGTCTCCAGCAGCGCGGCCGGTGCGTCGCACAGCTCGTCGACTTCCTTGCGGTAGACCGCTTCGATCAGGGCTTCGCGCGTCTCGAAGTGGCGGTAGAGCGTCCCTATCGCGACGCCTGCGTTGCGAGCGATGTCCTCGACATGCGCATCAGCGTCTCCCGCGAGGAAGGCTTGCCGAGCTGCGGCCAGCAGGGCTTCGCGGTTGCGCCGGGCATCAGCACGCAACGGACGGGACGACGGCACCAGAACCTCCATAAGGTGAGTCCGACTCCGTTTGTGTACTGTTAACGGAGTCAGACTCACCTTACTGAAGCGAGGCCTGGATGAAGCCGCCAGGAGAAGAACTGCACGGGCTGCGGGTCCTAGTGACCGGCGGCAGCCGCGGCATCGGCGAAGCGACCGTCCGCCGGTTCGCGGCAGCCGGGGCGACCGTGCTGGCTGCCTCCCGCACCGCACCCGCGGACGGTCTGCCTGCCACGTTCATCGCCGCCGACCTGTCGAGCGCGGAAGGCGCCGCCGAGCTCGGACGGCGCGTCACCGAAGCCGTCGGAGGAGTGGATGTCCTGGTCAACAACGCCGCCGCGGCCAGCTCCGCGGCTCCGACGCTGAGCCGCACCGACGAATCCTGGTTGGCGGACCTGGACATGAACCTCCTCAGCGCCGTCCGTCTAGACCGCGCTCTCGTGCCCGGCATGGTGGAGCGCGGGTCCGGCGTAGTCGTGCACGTTTCGTCGATCGCGAGCCGGCTGCCGCAGCGCACCGAAGCGTCTTACGCCGCCGCCAAAGCAGCGCTCAACGCCTACAGCCGCGAATTGGCGACCGAGGTCGGTCCGCAGGGGGTGCGGGTGGTGTGCGTGCTTCCGGGTTTCGTGGTCACCGACGGCGCGCTCGCCCATCTGCAGCGCATCGCCGATCAGCGGGGCGTTGGCCTCGACCAGGTGAAACAGCAGATCGTCGACCACCTCGACATCCCGATGGGACGGCCGGGAGAACCGGAGGACGTCGCGGAGATGATCGCGTTCCTCGCCTCGGACCGGGCCGGCTGGCTCACCGGAGCGCAATTCCGGGTCGACGGCGGGATCATCCCCGCCCTCTGACGAGAGGAAACCCATGCGCACCACCCTTCTTTCCCTGGTGATCGACGCCGCCGAGATCGACGCCGAAAGCGCGTTCTGGCAACGGGTGCTGGGCGCCTCGGTCACGAAGACCGCGAGCCACCACTTCCTCCAGGCCGACGGATTCCCCGCGCTGGTCGTGCAGGCCGTGCCCGGCCACGTGCCGCCGACCTGGCCGGACGGAAACGACCAGCAGCTGCACTTCGACCTGCGCACCGACGACCCGGCTGAAACGCACCGGCTGGTCCTGGAGGCAGGCGGACGGTGCCTGGAGCCCGGTCAGCGGTCCGGCGTCCGGGTCTACGCCAGCCCCGCGGGACACCCCTTCTGCGTTCGGTCGACCTGACCGCCGAATGCGGGCAGCTCAGCTGTCGGCGCGCGGCACCATGCCGAACCGCTTCAGCAAGAAGGCGAGCCAGTGCGTCGTGTGGGCGACGCCTTCGGATCGGCTCGTGGCGGTTCCGTGCCCGACATTTTCCCACACCCGCAACAGGATCGGCGGGGCAGCCCCCGCCGCGGCTTGCGTTCGTGCGATGAACTTGCGGGTCGGACCCGGCGGGCACGCGACGTCGGCGCCCCCGGCATGCACGTAGAGGGCGGGATACGCGACATCGGGCCGGACAAGTTGGTACGGCGACATCAGGGCTAGCCGGGCGATGTCGTCCGGGTCTGCCAGGTCGCCGAATTCGGCGGTGACGGCGAACCGGCCGTACGGGTGCCGGTGGCATCCGATGAGGTCGGCGACCGGGCATTGGGCCACCACGGCCGCCCACAGCTCCGGCCGTTGCGTGAACGCGGTCGCGGCCATGACTCCGCCGTTGCTCCAGCCGGTCACCGCGAGCTTGTCCGGAGAGGTCACGCCGCTGGCGACGAGGTGTTCGGCGATGGCGTAGAGGTCGTCGTAGCTGTTCTGCTTGTTCTTGACCCGCCCGGCGTCGGCCCAGTCGGATCCGAGATCGCTGCCACCGCGCTGGTGGGAGATCACCAGGGCGCCGCCGGCCTCGACGAAGGCCGCCACCGGGCCCGGGAACTGCGCTGGCCACGAGACGCGGCCGCCGCCGTACGCGGTGATGAGAGTCGGCAAGGTTCCGTCCGCGCCGTCCGGGAGGACGAGGTGGTACGGCACGCGGGTGCCGTCCTGGGACTCGGCCCAGCGGAGGGAGACGGTCGCGCCCGCGAGGCGCACGCGCGGCGGGCACAGCGTCTCGACCTGGGGCGAGCCCAGGCGGTAGCGGTAGAGGCCGGGCGAGGAAACGGGAGTGGAGAACAGGAACACGAACTCGTCCGGATGGCCGTCGGGAGCCAAGCCGGCTGTCGGCAGGACCTCCAGCGGCAGCGCGCCCCGGCCGGGAAGCGGGATTTCCTCCAGCTCCCGTCCGTCGCGGTCGAAAACCCAGGCGCGCGCCTCGGCGTCGACCGACCCGGTCACCACCAGGCGGTCGCCGACCAGCCTGAGGTGGCTGAGCACGCGACCGGATTCCGGGACCAGTTCCGTCCAGGTCGCCGGATCGGCCGGAACGGCGGCGTCGAACGGGATCGCGACGATCCTCCCCCGCGGTGCTCCGTGGTTCGTGACAGCGACATACCGGTCGCCGTCGATGACGCCTGCGACCGACGAGTCGAGCCCTCGGACGAACGGCCGCCACGTCCGTTGCGGCAATTCGCAGACATACTCCGGAAGCGGCCACACGGCGGTCACCACGGCGCGCTTGCCGTCCGCGGACACCTGCACTGTCGGCGCGTGGACGACATCGACCGGTTCGGGTTCGCTGGCCGGTTCGCCGCCGACGGTGTGGAAATAGGCCCGGAAGGCGAACGCTTCGGAGGTCAGGTCGCCTGCTGTGTAGAAGAATCCCGAGCTGTCCGGCAGCCACTGCGGGACGACCGTCGGCCCCATCGTCGGCTGCGGGATCCGGTCCGGCAGCCGTTCGCCGGTTTCCGTGTCCAGCAACCAGATCTCGGCGAGTTCCGAGCCGCCCTCGCACACGCCCAGCGCGGCGATCCGGCCGTCCGGGGAGGGCACGAACCACGAGATCTGCCGGGTTCCGTCGGCATTGGGGTCATACAGCACCCGGCCGGGGCCGTCCGGGAGGTCGGATGCGACGAGCACCGCACGGTCCGGGTAGTCCGGCCCGGGGCCGCGGTCGAGGCGGAACCAGCGGCCGCCGGCGAAACGCGGGGCCGGCTCCACCATCCAGTTGGCCGAGCCGGTGCCGTCCGCGACACAGCGGTCGACCGAGGTGCGGAGCGCGGCCAGATGGGGCCAGTCTTCGACGAACGCGTCGGTGAGCGAGTTCTGCGCCTGCTGCCACGCTTCGGTTTCCTCGCCGTCGTCTTCCAGCCAGCGGTAGGGATCGGGGAAGCTGTGGCCCGCGACCGTGTCCTGCGCGTCGACAGTCCGCGCCACCGGGTAGTCCAGCTGTTCGTCGGCCATCGCTCGATCCTTCCGCCTAGCCGGTGTCCGTTGTGGACGGATCCACTGTGCCCCGCCGCCGCCCGGATTCCGAACGACAGGTGGCGCGCAAGCAGCTCGATCGCCGCGACACATGTCGATCGCGGAACGGGGTTCTCCCGCGCCAGAATCGGCGGCACTGAGCACCTGAACTGCGGAGAGGCCACGATGAATGCGGATGCCGTTGTCGTCGGAGCGGGGGTGATCGGGTCGGCGGTCGCGCTGGAGCTGGCCCGGGCCGGGCGCCGGGTGGTGGTGGTCGACCGGGCCGCGGCGGCGGGCCAAGGCTCGACCAGCGCGTCCAGCGCCGTGATCCGGTACAACTTCTCCACCCTGGCCGGCGTGACGACGGCGTGGGAATCGCACTTCTGCTGGTCGTCCTGGGCCGATCACCTCGGCCACGACGTCGGGGACCTGGCCCGGTTCACCCGCAGCGGCATGGTCATGCTCGACGTGGACGCCGCTCCGCGCGCGGGTTGGCTGCCGCTGTTCGACGAGGTCGGCGTTCCGTACGAGGAGTGGGACAGCGCGACGCTGTCGCGGCGGTTGCCCGGAATCGACAACGGTCGCTACTGGCCGCCGAAGCGCATCGAAGACGACCAGTTCTGGTCCGACGCGGCCACGACGCTCGGCGCGGTCTACACCCCGGACGCTGGTTACGTCAGCGATCCGCAGCTGGCCGCGCAGAACCTGGCAGCGGCCGCGGCGAAGGAGGGCGCGGAGTTCCGGTTCCGCGCGACGGTCGCCGGGGTGGAATCGGAAAACGGCCGGGTCGGCGCGGTCGTGCTGGCGGACGGAACGCGGATCGCGGCCCCGGTGGTGGTGAACGCGGCGGGGCCCTGGTCGGGCAAGCTCAACCGGATGGCCGGGGTCGGGTCGGACTTCGCCGTCTCGGTGCGGCCGATGCGCCAGGAGGTCGCCCACGTGCTCGCGCCCGAGGGCTATCACCCGAGCGGCGGGGTCGGGCCGTCTGTCGCGGACATGGATCTGGGCACGTACTTCCGCGGCGAAGTCGGCGGCGGGCTGCTCGTCGGCGGGACCGAGCCGGAATGCGATCCGTTCCAGTGGCTCGACGATCCCGACGACGCCGATCCGAACCCGACGATGGCCGTGTTCGAAGCGCAGGTGACGCGCGCGGCCCGCCGATTGCCGGCGCTGCGCGTGCCGAACCGGGCGCGCGGGGTGGTCGGCGTCTACGACGTGGCCGACGACTGGACGCCGATCTACGACCGGACCGAGCTGCCCGGGTTCTACGTCGCGATCGGGACCAGCGGGAACCAGTTCAAGAACGCGCCGGTCGTCGGCCGCCTGATGAGCACCCTTATCGAGCAGGTCGAAGCCGGAGCCGACCACGACGCACACCCAGTCCAGTACACCGGTGTCCACACTGGCCTGTCCATCGACCTCGGCGCGTTCTCCCGCAAACGGAAACACCACCAGAACAGCTCCGGAACCGTGCTCGGCTGACCGCGCTCCTCTGTGGACGGTGGTAGCGTCGGTGCTCGGCACGGAAGAGCGCGCGAAGCGGAATGGACGCCCATGTCCGACGGTGACCTCCAGTCCATTGTGGACGATCTGGCCGAGCGCCTGCACCGCTCGGTGGCCATCGACGACCCCGCGATCCGTCTTCTCGCGGCCAGCCGCCACTTCGGCGACGAGGACGCCGTCCGGGTCGGCTCGGTGCTCAACCGGGCCGTGCGGCCTGAGATCACCACCGGTCTCTTCGCGTTGGGCATCGCCGGCTGGACCGAACCCGGCGTCGTCCGCGTCGAGGGGGCCAAGCCGAGATTGTGCGCGCCGGTGCGGTGCAACGGCATGCTGCTCGGCTACCTGTGGCTCATCGACGAGGACGGCTCGTTCAGCGAGTCCGAACTGTCGGCAGCCGCGGCCGCCGCGGACTCCGCCGGCTCCGTGCTTTACCGCAGGCTGCTGCTGCACGAGCGGTCGAAGGCACGGCACGAGGGCATCCTGCGCGAACTCGTTTCGCCCGACGCCGACATGCGCGCGCAGGCGATCGCGGACCTGCGGGCCGAGCAGTTGTTCGGCGAGGACCGCACCTGCTTCACCGTCCTCGCGGTGCAATGCCGCGTGTCCGGAGCAGCCGCGCCGCCGCAGGAAGTCGCCTTTGAAGCGGCGATCGAGGAGGGCGTGCGCACCGTCGTGGACGACGTCGCGCTGATGGTGGCCAACCGCTCACGGGGCTGGCTTCTCCTCATCCAACGGCAACCGCCGGCGCGCGCTCTCGTCGACGCGATCGCCGAGCGGATCACCAGCCGGTTCCAGCGGCTGACCGACGGCGCCGCGCGGCCCGTCGCCGGTCTCGGCGGAACCGTCACCGAACTCGACGCCGTTCTCGAGTCGTATCAGCAGGCGTCGCTGGTGGTGCGGGCCGCGTTGCTGCTGCCCAGCGTCGGCGACCTGGCCCGCTGGGGCGAACTGGGGCCCTACGAACTGCTGCTGAAGCTGCCGCCGGACGACCTGCGCAGCAGTGCCCGCGTTCCGGCACTCCAGGCCCTCGATCGAGAAGACCGGCACCACGTCCTGCTCGACACGCTGACCGCCTTCTTCGACCACGGCGGCAACATCCAGCGCACCGCCGACACGCTGCGCGTGCACCGGGCCACGCTTTACCAACGGCTCAAACGGATCGAGCAGATCACCGGATGCAGCCTCGACGACGGCGACGACCGGCTCATGCTGCACCTTGGCCTCAAACTGCGCCTGCTCGCCTCCGCGTACGACGACCGGCTCGGCGGCTGACCGGCGCCGGCGCCCGCGACAAACGCGCAGCATCTCCCGCGCAAGACGCGACCGTTGTTGATTCCGGGCCCGCCGCGACCGGCGATACGTTCGCTGGCATGGCAGAACCGAGCGATCCGACTCGTCACCTGGCCGACGAGCTGTGGGCACATCTCCAGCGCACCCAGCCGCACTTCGCGCTGCACGCCGGCGAACCGGTCACGCAGCTTCCCCGCGGCACGTACGAGGAAGCGAGCGAAGCCGCCGCGCTGGGCCGGCGGATTCTGGCCGGACTCGACCGGGCCCCGGAGTCCGATGTGGACACTTCCCTCGCCGCTGTCGTCCGTGCGCTGGCCACCCAGCTGGCCGGAGCCGACGAGGATTACTGGTGGAGCTTCCCGGTCGCGCCCTACCAGAGTTTCGGCTGGACCCTGTACGGCCAGCAGGTGTTCCGCCCGTTCGCCTTCACCGCCGGCGACGAGGCGAAGCGCTATCTGTCCCTCGTCAACGACTTCACGCACACGATCAAGGCCGCGCACGCCAAGCTCATCGGCCAGGCCGAACAGGGCATCGTGCTGCCGCGCCCCGCGTTGCCCGGCTTCCTGGCCGCTGTCCGCGCACATCGGGCCGCCGCGGCCGAATTCTTGCGGCCTGCGGAGTCCCGCCTGGCTGACCTCGATCCCGCGACGCGCACGATGCTGACCGACGGCGTCGACCGGCTTGTCGCCGACGACCTCTTGCCCGCCTTCGACGCCGTTCTCGCGCACCTGGAGGGACCGGGCGCGCAGAGCGCCGTCGACGGCATCGGCCTCGGCCAGTACCCGGGCGGGCATGAGGCCTACCGCCGGTTGGTGCGCCACTACGCCACCTACCCCATCGAGCCTGAAGAAGTCCACGAACTCGGTCTGAAGGCCGTCGCGGAGCTCACCGAGCAGCTGGCCGAAATCCGCCGCGAGGTCGGCTTCGACGGCGACGAGACCGCCTACCGAGCCGTCCTCGAAGCCGACCCCCGTTTCCACGCCCCCTCCCCCGAACACGTCGCCGACACCTACCGCAGGCACATCGACGCGATCGAACCGCTGCTCGACCAGTGGTTCAGCGTCCGGCCGCGGGCCGCCTTCGGCGTTCAGCGGCTCGACCCGGAGCTGGAGGCGGGCATGACCTTCGGCTACTACGAGCAGCCGATCGCCGCGAATCCGGTCGGCCGCTACCGGTTCAACGGATCCGGCCTCGCCGGACGCGCGCAAATCTCGGCCGCGGCGCTGATCTTCCACGAGCTCGTGCCCGGCCACCACTTCCACCTGGCCCGCCAGTCCGAGGACGCCACCCTGCACCCGCTCCAGGGGCAAGCCGCCGCGGAATCGCTCGGTGCCTACTGCGAAGGCTGGGCCGAGTACGCCGCCTCGCTCGGCTTCGAAATGGGCCTGTTCAGCGACCCGTGGGACCGTTACGGCGCCTGCCTGCACCAACGGTTCGTGGCGCAGCGGCTGGTCGTGGACACCGGCCTCAACACGCTCGGCTGGTCCGAGGACAAGGGCCGCGCGTACCTGTCCTCGACGACCATGGAGTCGCCGGCCCAGGTGTCCACCGAAATCCTGCGGTACGGCACCGATCTGCCTGCCCAGTCCCTGTCCTACCGGCTGGGTTTCGAGAAGTTCTGGGAGCTGCGCCGCACCGCCGAACGCGCGCTCGGCAGCCGGTTCGACGTGCGGGAGTTCCACGAAACCGTGCTGGGACAAGGCACTCTTCCGCTCACCGCCGTCGAGCTCAATGTGCGGGCCTACGCGAACCGCTGACCCGACCGTGCCAAGAACCCGCCCCGAATCAGGAGGTCCCGTGCCTGCCTCGATGTTCATGTCCCCCGAACACGTCGCCCGGATGAACGAACTGCTCGCTGCTTCCGCCGAAGTCCGGGCCGCGTGCGCGGATCTGGACGGGGATTGCGAAATCGCCTACGAATTGAGCGACGGCCCGTCCGGCACCGTGCATTGGGTGCTGCGCTTCGACCGCGGCCTCGGCGCGCGCTTCTCCCTCGAACCGTCGCCGCGGGCCGACATCACGTACTTCGGCGACTGGGCGGACGTCATCCGGACCAGCCGGGCCGCGCACGCCGGCGAACCCGTCGAGGAGAACCTGACGGAATCCGGTGACGCGTCCGTCCTCGAACGAGTCGCCCACGCCTACGCCACCGCCCGCCGGGCCGCCACAGTGCCGGTCGAATTCCCCGACGTGGGCCCGGCCGAGGCGCGATGAACGCACCTCGGCCGGAGCTGACGTCGCGTTACCGGTCCGCGGTCCGCGCCCCGGTGAGGTCGCCGAGAGCGTGGAGCAGCACGTGCGCGAGGTTGTAGATCACCGCCCCGGGCGGTGCCTGCCGAGCCTGGTCCACGGTTCCCACGATGCTGGTCATCGGCTTGTCCGCGCTCTTCGCCGCTGCCGCGACCGCGTCCAGTGCGCGCCCGACGGCCGGTTCGGCGGCACCGCCGGGCAAACCGAGGGATACCGCCAAATCGGCTGGCCCGACCAGCACCGAATCGACTCCGGGGACCCCAAGGATTTCCCCGGCCGCCGCGCACGCTTCGGGCGTTTCCAGCATCGGAACGACGACAGTGGTTTCCGCCGCCGTCTCCAGATGCTCAGCGCTGCTGCGGGCACCGAACCGGCCGGCTCGGCTGTAGGTCGCGAAACCCCGCTGCCCGAGGGGCGGGTAGTGCGCGGCGGCGACCGCGGCGCGGGCCTGCTCCACGGTGTCGACGTGGGGCACGATCACGCCGTCCGCGCCCAGGTCGAGCACCCGCAGGACCAGCGCCGGTTCCGCCGCCCCCACCCGGACCAGCGCGCCCATTCCGTGCGCTTGCGCGGCGACGAGATGCTGCTGCAGGGGCACCAGGTCGGCCGGTCCGTGTTCGCAGTCGAGCACGACGAAATCCAGCCCGGCCACCCCGGCCATCTCGACCAGCGTCTCCGACGGCAGCCGCAGCAGCCCGCCGAGCAGCCGTTCCCCGGACCGCAGGCGCTGTTTGAGCGTGGTCACCGCGCCACCATCCCCGCCGATAGGTCGATGTCCGCCGCGCACAGGCCGGGCATCGCCAGCATCGCGAGCACCGCGGCGGCTACCTCGGACTCGGTGACCATCCGGCCCAGCGCGGCGCGGCCCGTGAACGCGCGTTCGGCTTCGGCGTAACTGACGCCGGTGCGTTCCGCCTCCAACCGGAAGTTCCGTTCCATCCGCGGGCCCTCGACCGGCCCGGGCGACAGGGAGTTCACCGCCACCCCGTACGGCCCGACCTCGCCGGCGAGCGTGGCCGTCAAGCCAAGCACGGCCATTTTCGAGGCACAGTAAGGCGTACGGCGCAGGAGTGGCCGTTTCCCGCTCACGGAAGCGATATTGACGACGTCGCCCGCGCCACGCGCCGTCATCGCCGGCAGAAAAGCGCGGCACACCAAGTAAACCCCGCGCACATTGACGCCGAACACCTCGTCCCACTCCTGCGGTTCGACCTCGACGAGCGGCTTCACCGGCCCCGCGACCCCGGCGTTGTTGACCAGCACCGAGATCTCCTCGTCCGCGAGTTCCTCGGCAAGGGCGGTGACCGAACGCGGATCGGCGACGTCGCACACCGCTGCCCGGCCCGGTCCGGACAGCGCCGCGACCGTTGTCTCGAGGGCGTCCCGCCGACGTCCGGTCACGACAACCCGCGCGCCCGCCGCCGACAACGCGCACGCGATCGCGCGGCCGAGCCCGTTCCCGCCGCCGGTGACGAGCGCGGTCCGTGCCGAAAGCGACGCGGTCACGCCGGGTTCCAGGAAAGCTCGCTCCGCCGGAACTCCGCCGCGCGCACATCGCCCGACCGCGCGTGGCCTTCGAACAACTCCACCCGCGCCGCGCGTCCGCAGACTTCGCCGAGCCGCACACTCGACTCGCTGCTCGTGACCTCCTGATAGGTCACGGTCTTCAAGTACTTCCCTACCCACAGCCCGCCGGTGTAGCGGGCGGCGCCGCGCGTGGGCAGGACGTGGTTGGTGCCGATCACCTTGTCGCCGTAGGACACGCAGGTGCCCGGGCCGAGGAAAAGCGCACCGTAGTCCCGCATCTTCGTCAGCGCCTGACGCGGCTGCTCGGTGAGCACCTGGACGTGCTCGAACGCGTAGGAGTCCGCCAGCGCGAACGCCTCGTCGAGGTCGTCCACGACGTGGATCTCGCCGTGGTCGCGCCAGGCCGGCCCGGCGAAGTCGCGGGTCGGCATGCCCGGCAGCAGCGCCTCGACGTGCTCCAGCACCTCCCGTGCGAGGTCCTCGGACGTGGTGATCAGCACGGCCGGAGAGTCCGGGCCGTGTTCGGCCTGGGACAGCAGGTCCACCGCGACGACGAACGGGTCGGCCGTGTGGTCGGCGACGATCAGCACCTCGGTCGGGCCGGCGAACAGGTCGATCCCGACCTCGCCGAACAGTTGCCGCTTCGCTTCGGCGACATAAGCGTTGCCCGGCCCGGCGATCAGGTCGACGCGCCCGACGGTTTCGGTCCCGACCGCCAGCGCGGCGACCGCCTGCACGCCGCCGAGGAGGTAGATCTCGTCGGCTCCGGCCAAATGCATGGCGGCGACGGTCGCCTCCGGCACCTCCCCGCGGATCGGCGGCGTGCACGCGGCCACTCGCGGCACCCCGGCGACCTTCGCGGTCACGATGGTCATGTGCGCGGAGGCGGTCAGCGGGTAGCGACCGCCGGGCACGTAAGCGCCCGCGGCAGCGACCGGAACGTGTTTCTGTCCCAAGTGGACACCCGGAAGCGTTTCGATTTCGAACTCCTGCAACGAGTCCCGCTGCCGCTGCGCGAAAGCGCGCACCTGGTCCTGGACGAACCGGATGTCATCGAGCACCTGCCCGGGCACCCGGGCGACGATCTTCTCGATCTCCTCGGGCGAGAGCCGGAACGATTCGGGCGACCACGAGTCGAATTTCTCCGAGCACTCGCGGACCGCGGCGTCCCCGCGTTCGCGGATGTCGGCGATGATCGCGCGGACCCGGTCGCCGACGTCAGTGCGGTCGGCCGCGACCTGCTCGGCGGGGACAGCGGATTTCAGGGTCTTGGGCATTCAGGACTCCTTCGAGAAGGGGGAAAGACTGCACAGCCAGTCGGTCAAGGCCGAGGCCGCGGCACCGGGCGTCTCGAGCGTCAGCAGGTGTCCGGCTTCGGGAAGCACGCGCAGCACGGAATATCGCGCCCGCGCGGCGATCGAACGGTGGAATTCGGGCGGGCACAAGCGATCCTGTGCCCCGGAGACGACGAGCACCGGACAGGACAGGCCCGCCACCGCGGCGTGCGCGTCCCGCCGGGTCGCCTGGGCGGCGAGCTGGGCGCGGAACACGCCGGGCCCGACCCGCCGCGCCATGGCGAGGAAACGCTGTTCCAGCACCGGATCCGGGCCGGAGAACATCGTCGGGAGGATTTCCTCCGCGACCACGTCGTCGAATTCCCCGGCGAGCGTGCGGCGGTCGAACGCGGCCCAGGCGGCGAGTTGCTCCGCGGTCGGCGCGCCGGCATTGGTCGAGACGGCACAGAATCCGGCGAGCCGCTCCGGCGCCCGGCGCGCGACCTCGAACCCGGCGATCGCACCGAGACTCAACCCGGCGAGCACGAACCGGCCCTCGACCGCGGCCAGGATCTGCTCGGCCATGCCGCCGATGTCCGGCGCGGTGATCTCCGCGTGCACCACTCGCCCGGGCAGCCGCGGCCAGACCTCGGCGTCGCACAGCATGCCCGGGACCAGCACCACCGGCAGTTCGGTCACCGGCCTGCCGCGCGGGGCAGCAGATGCCACGGCGCGAGGTAACCGTTGTGGTCAAGGCCGACGCCCGCGTCGGCAGCCGCCTTCACGACCTCGTCGTCCCAGTCGAGACGCACGCGGCCGTCTCCGCCGTTGACGACCAGCAGCGTCGCCCGCTCATCGGAGACGTTGCGGACGCTGCGCCACGCGCCGCGCGGCACGGAAACCATGTCCCACGGGCCGAGCCGCACGCTCGTCTCGTCGTGCCGGTTGAGCGTGACCTCCCATTCGCCGTCCTTGACCAGCAGCACCTGCGTTTCGTCGTGCCGGTGCAGCGGGATGCCTTCGCCGGGCTCGGCGCGCAGCCACGCGACGTTGTGCCCGTGCGGGTTGTAGATGGGCGGTTCCTGGTCGCGGTCTTCGGTCATGCCGAAGCCGATGACCGGGGCCAGTTCGGCGCGCCCGCCGGGCACGGCACCGCCCAGCAAGGCGTGCGCGGACCACTGCAGATCGCCGGCCGTGGCCACGCGGCGGCGCAGCTTCGCCGCGTCGTAGGACGGCAGGGCGGCGATGTCGGCCGGAGCCATCGGCTGGACCAACTCCGCGGCGTCGGGCGGTTCGTCGCCGGCGTGGGTGTCGATCAGCCGGTTGTCCGCGGTCAGGTGCAAGCCGTGCCTGCCCGCCTCCCGCAGCACCGACGGGCCCCAGATGATGCCTCCGGTGTCGTCGTGGCCCAGCACGGTGAACAGCCAGCCGTCGTCCGGGCCGATGTTGGTGAACCCGCGGAAGATCCACGTCGGGATCGAGGCGATGTCGCCCTCGCGCAGCACCAATTCGCCTTCGTCGCCGTCCGCGCCCCAGCGGAGCAGGAACTCGCCGCGGAAGCACAGGAACACCTCCGCGGTGAAATGCAGGTGCAGGTTGTTGGTGATCCCGTGCGGCATCGCCGCCGCCCCGATGCTGAACCCGTGCGGCTCGCGCAGGTTCACCACCTGGTCCGCGTTCTGGGTCACCCCCGGGCCGATCATCGAGTAGTTCTCCTTGCGGTCCGACCCCGGCGTCCGGCAGTCGATGAACGCCTGGTCGCAGGACACGAAATCGGTCCGCCGGATCGTCCGGCGGGCCAGCTCGCCCGCCGTCACCGGCCCTTCGTCGGTACGCATGGCACCCCTCCGAAACCTGGTTGTTTATACGTATGCATACGACCATCGCCGCTGGATTCTGTCAAGACGCTCCAGCGTCAGGCCTTCGCGCGGGCGGTCCGGAATTTCCGCTAGGATCCGTATGCACGCCCGTTGCGCGGAAGAGGAGCGGATGTCGATCACGAGTCATGACGTGGCCCGGCTCGCCGGGGTCTCGCAGCCGACCGTTTCCCGGGCGCTGCGCGGGGACCACCGGGTTTCGGAGGCCACCCGCACCCGCGTGCGCGAGGCGGCGGACGCGCTCGGCTACGTGCCGAGCGAAGCCGGCCGGAGCCTGGCGACCCGGTCGACGCACTGCGTCGGCGTGGTCGTCACGGATCTGACCAACCCGTTCTACCCGCATCTGATCGGGCCGCTGCACGACACGCTCGAACAGCACGGCTACCGGATGATGCTCTTCGCCGAGCGCAGCGAGGCCGCGCTGGAGACCGAGCGGCTGCTGGACCGGTCGATCGACGGGGTGGTGCTCACCACCGCGGTGATCGGCTCCGGCCTTCCGGCCGAACTCACCCGGCGCGGGCTGCCGTTCGTCTTCCTCAACCGGGAGACCGGCGCCGGCAACGCCGACGCCGCGGTGGTGGACAACGAGGCGGGCGGGCGGCTGGTCGCCGAGGAACTGCTGCGGCTCGGCCACACCGACATCGCGCTGATCGGCGGCCCGGCCGAGACGACGACCGGACGCGACCGCGAGCTCGGCTTCCGGATCGGGCTGTCCGAGGCGGGCGTCGGCCTGCCGCGCCGCCGCGTCCGGCAAGGCCCGTTCGACCACGGCACCGGGTACGAGGGACTGCTCGACCTGATGGCGGAAAACCCCCGGCCCACCGCGGTGTTCTGCGGCAACGACGTCATCGCGATCGGCGCGATCAACGCGGCCCGGCGCCTCGGCATCGACATCCCGGGCGACCTCACCGTGATCGGGTTCGACGATCTGCCGATGGCCTCCTGGGAGACCTTCGATCTGACGACCGTGCGCCACGACTTGGACGGCATGGCCAAGGCCGCGGCGGGCCTGCTGGTCGACCGCCTCGCCGGAAACAGCGAAGCACCGCGGCGCACCGTGTTCGCCCCGTCGCTGGTGCCCCGGGGAACGCACGCGCCGCGGTGAACCCCGCGCCCGCCGCGGCGGCGGACGCGGGGCCCCGGCAGGTCACCGGGCGTATTTGTCCGCCGAGAGGTCGCTGCGGTAGGTCTCCTTCATGAACACCGTGATCACCACGAGGGCGAGCACCGCGGCGGCCGCCAGGTACATCCACACCGCGTAGATCGTGCCGGACTCCGCCACCAGCAGCGTGGCGACGAACGGCGTGATGCCCATGAAGATCGAGAACGAGCAGTTGTAGGCGATCGAACTCGCGCTGAACCGGGTCCGGGTCGCGAACATCTCCGCCGCGCACACGGTGACGATGCCGGTCAGGAAGAACTCCGGGACCAGGTAGATCAGCTGGCTCGCCACCGCGGCCCCGAACGTGCCCGCCTCGCCTACCTTGAACGCCAGCGGCACCAGCACGATGCAGCACACCGCCCCGGCGATGAGCATCGGCTTGCGCCCGATCCGGTCGGAGATCGCGCCGGCGAGCGGCAGCAGCGGGATCAGCACCGCGACCGAGATCATGTTCGACAGCCACGCCGCGGACTTCGGCAGGTGCAGCGTTTCGGACAGGTACTCCGGGTAGAAGGTGACCCAGGTGTAGGACAGGATCGCGAGCATGATCGACGCGCCGCAGAACACCAGGATCGGCCGCCACTGGGAACGCAGCGCCTCGCGCAGCGGCGCGGCGACGACGTTCGTGCCGTGTTCGGTGGCGGCGACGAATTCCGGGGTCTCGTCGAGCCTGCTGCGCAGCCAGACTCCGATCGCGCACAGCGGAAGCACCGCCAGGAACGGGATCCGCCAGCCCCAGCTGTGCAATGCCGCGTCGCTGAACAAGGCGCTCATCAGCGCTGCCGTGCCGGCCCCGGCGAGGATGCCGAGGAAGCAGCTGTTCGACGCGAACGACGTGTAGAACCCGCGCCGGCGCGGCTCGGCCCACTCGACCACGAACGCGACCGCGCCGACGTACTCCCCTCCCGCGACCATGCCTTGCACCACCCGCAGCACGAGCAGGATCAGCGGAGCCGCCAGCCCGATCTGGCCGTACGTGGGAAGCACGCCGATCGCCGCCGTGGACACGCCCATGAACAGGACTGTCCACAACAGCACCCGCTTGCGCCCCAGCCGGTCTCCCCACCGGCCGAGGAGGGTGCCGCCGAGCGGGCGCACCAGGCAGGCGATCGCGATCACCGCGTACGCGCTGAGCACGCTGGCGGTGTGGTCGCTGGCCGGGAAGAAGGACGCGGCGAGCACCGGGGCCATGTAGCCGTAGAGCCCGTAGTCGAACTGCTCGACGAAGTTCCCGATGCTGCCGGCGAGGACGACCTTGCGGATCGCCTTCCGACGTCCGGTCGCCTCGGCCGTCGCGGCCGCGGTCGGCGTGACGGTGGACATGACACCTCCAGTGGCGTCTCACAACGGCTCAGCCGTCTGCATACGTATGGATGGCAACTTAAGTGGCCCGGGTCACCGGGTCAAGACCGCCGCTGCCGCGAATTTTGCCGAGGTCACGCGCGGAAGATCAGCCGCGGCCACGGTTCGGCGGCTGCTCTTGCCCGGAGCAATGCATACGGATACAGTGCCCAGCGCACGTTGCCAGCCGAGAAAGGAACCCGCCATGCCGCTCGACCCGGTCGCCTACCAGCCCTACGCGGACCCGGACGATTTCATCCGCGAGGTCACCGACCGGATCTGGGTGCAGCGCGACATCTCCTACATCGTCGACAACTACGAACCCGACTCGATTGTGCACGGCGGCCTCGGCACCGTGACCGGGCGGGACGGCGTGATCGAGGGCAGCCTGATGCGGATCGCGCAGGTGCCGCAGCACGTGGGCCAGGCCGAGGACGTCGTGTGGGAAGCCCGCGGCGACGACGCCTTCCTCAGTTCGCACCTCGTCTTCTCCGCCGACACGCACCTCGTGGCGGGCCGGCCGGTGCCGATCCGCAAGCGCACCATCGCGAACTGCCTGTACCGGCGGGGCCGCATGGTCGAGGAATGGGTCGTCCGCGACGACCTCGCGGACTGCCTGCAACTCGGCCTCGACCCGGCCGAGGTCGCGCGCGGGCTGCGGTTCCGCGGCTACGAGGGATCGATGACGAAACCGGCGCCCGCCGACGTCCTGGCCGTCGGCGACAGCGGCCCGCGCGCGGACGATTACCGGCCCGAATGCGAAATGGTGCTGGAATTCGTCGAGGAGGTCTGGAACGCGCGGCGCCTGCACAAGGTCACCGACTTCATGCACCGGGACCTCTTCCTGCACACCGTCGGCGATCGCACGGTCCTCCGCCCGGACGGCTACCAGAAGGACCTGCTCGCCCAGATCGCGCCGTTCCCGGACGCCCGGTTCGAGATCCGCGACGTCCAGGCCAACTACGCCGAGCGGTACGCGGGACTGCGCGTCGCCGTGCTCTGGGTCATGCGGGGCGAGTACCGCGGGGTCGCCGATTTCGGGCCGTTGACCGGCAAACCGGTCGACCTGCTCGGCGTTTCCCAGTTCCTCGTCCAGGACGGCCGGATCGTCCGCGAGGTCCGGGTTTTCGACCAGATCTCGCTGCGGGCGCAGATCAACGGCCACGAAAGCTCGTTCGCCGACACCAACATCTACTGAGCGCGGCGGGACGTCCGTCCGCTTAGGATCGGCCGATGGAGCAGGAGTCCCGCGACGGCGACCGGGTGACCCTGAACCAGCTGCGGGCGTTCGTCGCGGCCGAAAGCCAGGGCTCGTTCACCCGGGGCGCGGCCCAGCTCGAGGTGTCCCAGGCCTCGATGTCGGAGATGATCCGCAGGCTGGAGGAAGAACTCGACGCGGTGCTCTTCCATCGCGGCGCCCGGCGGCTGACGCTGACCGCGGCCGGCGAGGAACTGCTGCCGTTCGCGCGGCGCGCGGTCCACGCGGCCGACGAAGGGGTCCGCGCGGTGCAGTCGCTGGGCTCGCTCGGCGGCGGCACCGCCACCTTCGGCGTCCTGCGCAACGCGGACTACTACCTGCTCGGCAATCTCGCGCAGACCTTCCACCGCCGGTATCCGTCGGTCAAGGTCCGGCTGGTCGGGCAGAATTCCGCGGAGACCGCGGACGCGATCCGGGCGGGCGACATCGAAGCCGGGCTCATCGTGCTCCCGGTCGACGACGAGGGACTGGACATCACCCCGCTGATGCGGGACGAGGTGCTCTACGTGAGCGCCGACCCGGCCGCGGCCGCGGAACCGGTGAGCATCCGGCGTTTCGCGGCCGCGCGGCTGGTCCTCTACGACGCCCGCTACGGCTGGCGCGATCCCACCCGCCGCCAGCTCGCCGACCGGGCGCAGCTGGCCGGCGTGCGCATCGAACCGGTCTTCGAGATCGAACACGTGGAAGCGGCCCTGAAACTGGTCGCCGATGGAGCGGGCGACACCATCGCCAGCACCGCGGTGGTCCGCAGCGCCGCCTTCCCGCCGGGCCTGCACACGGCTCCGTTCGAGGAGCCGCTTTTCGACACGATCGCCATCGCCCGCAAACGCGGCCGTCCGCTGTCGCGCGCCACCCGGGAGTTGGCCCGGCTCGCCGAGGACGCGGTCAGCGACGCGCGCGGGCCGGCTGCCGCACGGCCCAAGCAGACCCGAGGCTGAGCCGGGTCCGGTGTGAACGGTTCCACTTTTGTCCATAGTGGACGTTTTGCCCTCGCTGGCATAGGGCAACCCGATGGTTCGCCCAGGATCGCACCCTCTAGTCCGGGGGCCGGATCGCGCTTACCGTCTCGTGCCATGCAAATCACTCCCTCCGAGGCAGCCCAGCTCGGCCCGCTGACCTGGCTCAAGAAGCCCGCCGTGGACGGACCGCCCGCCCAGCGCGACCCGCGCGTCGTCGAACGCGTCAGCGAAATGCTGCGCGACATCGAACGCGGCGGTCTCACCGCGGTGCGGCGCTACTCCGAGGACCTCGACGGCTGGACCGGCGCGCTCGAACTCGGCCGCGACGAACTGCGCCGCTCCGGCGACCAGCTCCCCGCCGACCTGCGTGCGGCGCTCGAGCTCGGCCACGAACGCACTCACCGCTTCGCGGCCGCCCAGCGCGAGCACCTGACGGACTTCGAACTCGAACTGGCCGACGGGGTCGTCTGCGGACAGCGCTACGTGCCGGTCAGCCGGGTCGGCGCGTACCTGCCCGCTGGCCGATTCCCGTTGCTAGCCAGTGCATTCATGACGGTCGGGGTCGCCAAGACGGCCGGTGTGCCGTCCGTTCTCGCGTGCACTCCCCCGTCGGGCGAGCACGGCGCGCACCCGGCGGTCCTGTACGGCGCCTACCTGTCCGGCGCGGACCGGGTGTTCGCGCTCGGCGGCGTCCAGGCGCTGGGCGCGATGGCGTTCGGACTGCTGGACGAGGCGCCGGTGGACATGCTCGTCGGCGCGGGGAACGCCTACGTGACCGAGGCGAAGCGGCAGCTGTTCGGCCGGGTCGGCATCGATCTGCTGGCCGGACCGTCCGAAGTGGCCGTGCTCGCGGACGAGACCGCCGACCCCGACTGGGTCGCCGCCGACCTGCTCGGGCAGGCCGAGCACGGCCCCAACTCGCCCGCCGCGCTCGTGACGACGTCCGAGGAACTCGGCCGCCAGGTCGTCGCCGCGATCGACCGCAGGCTGGCGACGCTGGCCACCCGCGAGGTCGCCGGTCCGGCGTGGCGCGACTTCGGGTCGGTCGTCGTCGCGCGCGACAGCGCCCAGGCCGCCGCGGTCAGCGACGTCTGGGGTCCCGAGCACCTGGAAATCCAGACCGCCGACGACGACTATTACCTCAAGACGCTCACCAACTACGGCTCGCTGTTCCTCGGCCGGTGGAGCACGGTCGCCTACTCCGACAAGGGAATCGCGGGCACCAACCACGTCCTGCCGACCGGCAAGACGTCCCGCTACAACGCCGGGCTGTCGGTGTCGCGGTTCCTCAAGCCGCTCACCTACCAGCGCGCCGCGAAGGAAGGCACCGCGGCATTGGCGCCTGCCGTGGAACGGATCTCCGCGTTCGAGGGCCTGGCCGCGCACGAGGCCACGGCCACCGTCCGCATCGAGCACATCGGCCGGCATTCCGGCGCGTTCGACGGCACTCCCGCCGTCGACCGGACCTGAGCCCGCTTCCCGGGCCGGACCGCATCAGCCGGTCCGGCCCGCCGCCCCCTGCCGCGCCCCGGCACCGAAAACCAGACAGAGGCTGAGGACATGTCCGCACCCGCCAACGGAAACCAAGCCGCGGCCGCACCGGAAAAACTGCGGCGAGAACTCAAAGTCACGGACGCGGCCGCGTTCTCCGTGGGTCTCATCGGCCCGGTCGGCGCGATGGCGCTGCTCGGCGTGGGAGCGGCCGGGCTGCTCGGCGAAGGGGCCACCTGGGCCTTCGTCTTCGCCATCCTCGGCGTTTCGCTCGTCGGCTACGGATTCGTGAAGCTGTCGCAGCACATCTCGCACACCGGCTCCGTCTACGCGCTGGTCGGCCGCACGCTCGGCCCGCGCGCCGGGTTCGTCGCCGGCACCGCGCTGTTCACCGCGTACGCGACCATCGGCACCGGCTCGACCGCCGAAATCGCCTTGTTCTTCAACAAAGTCCTCAGCCAGCTGGGCCTGGCCAGTGCCGGGTCGGCCGAATGGATCTGGACCGCACTGGTGGCGCTGGTCCTGGTCGTCGCGCTGTCGCTGAGCGAAATCCGGGTCATCACGCGGATCCTGCTGATCTGCGAACTGGCCGGGGCCGCGCTGGTCGGCCTGCTCAGCATCGTGATCATCGCGCGGGTCGCGACGGGCCACGGCCCGCACGGGCAGACGTTCAGCTGGAATTTCCTGCACCTGCCCGCCGGAACCGGAGTGGGCACGATCGCCGGCGCCGCGGTGTTCGGATTCCTCGCGTTCGCCGGGTTCGAGGGCGCCGCGTCGCTCGGCGAGGAGACGATGAACCCCAAGCGGGAAATCCCCCGGGCGCTGAAGATCACCATCGCGGTGGTGGGCGTGTTCTTCCTGCTCGCCATCGCCGGGCAGGCGCTCGGCTACGGCACCGGGCCGGACGGGGTGAAAGCGTTCGCCGCGGCCGAAGACCCGTACGGCGATCTGGCTGGTCAGTATCTCGGCAGCGCGATGGGCGTGCTGCTGAACCTGGTCGCCAGCGTCAGCCTGTTCGCGATCACCCTCGGCACCGTCAACGGCGCCGCGCGGGTCGGCTACGCGCTGCTCCGCGACGCCGGAGTCCCCGGACCGGTCGCGCGGCTGACCAAACGCGGGGCCCCGGTCGGCACGATCGTCGTGACCAGCGTCCTGATCCTCTGCTTCGCCGTCGGGCAGCGGCTGGCCGGCACCGGGGTCCTGGACGCGACTTTCTACTGGCTCACCATCGGAACCATCGCCCTGCTGGTGGCTTACGCCATGGCCACCGTCGGCGCGTTCCGTTTCCTTTTCCTCAGCGGCAAGCCGAAAGCGCCGCGCTGGCAGGCGGTCGTCCCGGTGCTCGCGCTCGCCTTCATCGCTTACACCATTTTCAAGAACGTGGTGGGCGTGTCGGGCCCCTACCGGTTCTTCCCGTACATCATTCTCGGGGTGCTCGTCGTCGCGACCGTCGTCGTGGCCGCGGTGCCCGGCCTGGCCGAGCGGGTCCGGACGCAGATCGCCGAGCAGGGAGACAGCGAATGACCAGGATCGTCTGCGCGCAACTCGCCCCGCAGGTCGGCCGCCTCGCCGAAAACCACCGGCAGATCGTCCGCACGATCAGCGAAAACACGACCGCCGACATTCTCGTGCTGCCGGAACTGGCGACGAGCGGATACGTCTTCGAGTCGCCCGCCGAGGCGCGGGAGTGCGCGATCCCGTCCGATGACCCGATGATCGCCGAGTGGGCGGCCGCGATCGAGGGCGACTCGGTAGTCGTGTGCGGATACGCCGAACGCGGCCCGGACGACGTCCTCTACAACAGCGCGGTGCTGTTCGACGCTACTGGTGTCCTGGCCCGCTATCGCAAAACCCATTTGTGGGACCGGGAAAAGCTGTTCTTCACCCCGGGAAGCCAGCCGCCACCCGTCACCACCACCCGCTTCGGCCGGATCGCGGTGATGGTCTGCTACGACCTTGAGTTTCCTGAGTACACCCGCCGGGCCGCTCTCGAGGGCGCCGATGTGATCGCGGTCCCGACCAACTGGCCCGAAGTCCCCCGTCCCGAGGGTGAGCGACCGCCGGAGGTAGTCATCGCCCAGGCCGCCGCGAGGGTCAACCGAGTCGCGATCGCGTGCTGCGACCGCTCCGGCACCGAACGCGGCCAGCGGTGGACGGAGGGAACGGCGATCGTCGACCACAACGGCTGGGTCGCCGCCGTCGCGGGAGAGGACTGGCGGGCTTGCTGGGAGACCGAGCTTTCCGCGGGGCGGGACAAGAACATCAGTACCCGCAACCATCTATTTGGGGACCGGAGGACCGATTTGTACGGGCCGCCGCACTGATTTCCGGGACGGCGGGAGTTCTCCGGCGCGGACGTCACGATCGCTTGAGTTTCTGGCAGCCTGGTCGCATGACCACCGCTGACGACCCCGCCGCGCCGCTGCAACTCCTCGTCGGCCGCGAGATCAGCGCGGTCTGCTTCGTCCGCGACTACGTCGAACTGCACTTCGATGGACCCGTCCTGCGGGCTCTCACCAACCCGTTCGGTCTGTATGGCTGCCGCGGGTGGCGCTTTCCGGAAGGACAATCGCCGGTCGTCATGCTTTCCTACATCTGCGCGGTGATCGACCACTGCGAACTGGTCCCCGATCGCTACCTCGCGGTGGACTCCGGCGAACACCGCTTCGCCATCCCGCTGGACGAGGACTCGCGCACCGGCCCCGAAGCCGCCCACCTCGTCGGCATCGACGAAAGCGGCTGGACGGACCAACGACAGCTATGGATTTGGTAGCCCGAACTCCGAAACGGCGCGTTTAACTCGTTTCCGCAGATCTGTGTCCAGAATCTCCGAACTCGCCGCCCCGGGCGACATGCGGCCACCGTGCCATCGCTCGCTCCCGTTGACGTCCGTGAGGGCCACCCTGAGGGAATCAGATTCCCTCAGGGTTCCCCTCACGACATCCGCACCGACCCCATCGCGCTCCTCCACCAATGGACGGGCGGATCCCACTCGGGCATGTCAACCATCCTGGGTCCCGTAACCAGTCAAACGCTGGGAATTGCTGTCGTGCCGCATTCGCTCGCAGCACCACTCGGCCATTGTCTCGCTACCTCGTGCCCCCAGCACCGAATCCGCCCTGGCGATCACCGCAGCGGCCCCCTGATCACGCGAAACCACCCCTATCCACGCCCCCTCCCACGGCCGTGAACGCGATCCTAGACGGCGTTCACCGCCACCCTTTGGAGGGAAACGTGCACAGATACCGGTTTCTAGGCAGCGCCTTGCTGGTCGCGGCGGCCTTGCTCGTCCCGACCTCGACCGCGTCCGCGGCGGCTTGCAGTTGGCGGGCGACGGCGCTTCCCGTGCCGGGCCAGGGCGGGATGCCGACCGCGACCGATCACCAGGGCGGCTTCTCCGGCGTCGCCGACATCGGCGGGCGGCAGCGGCCGGTTGCCTGGAAGAACGGTGCGTACTCCGTCTTCACCGTGATGAACGACGTGCTCAGCTACGAGGTGGCCGACGAAAACCGCGCGGGCACGATCGTCGGTACTGCCCGGGTCAGTTTCCCGGGGGTCTCGGTGAGCACGGCGTTCCGCTCCCGGGGCGACGTGCTGGAGGAGCTGCCGAAGCTGGGGAACAACACCAAGGCCGCCGCGCTCGGCATCAACGACGCGGGCGACATCACCGGCTACGTCTGGGGCGACAGCAGCGGCCTGACCACGGTGGTGCGCTGGCCCGCCGCGCAACCGGGCACCGTCACCGCGCTTCCCGGGCTGGCTCCGGACCCCACCCAGCCCCAGGCGGTCGACGAGGACGGCTCGGTCCTGCTGCTGCGCGACTCCGGTCTCGCGATCTGGCGGGCGGGCACGATCACCCCGCTCGGCACCCTGCCGGGCCTGCAGTTCCCCGACGGCACGGCGTTCTCCAACGGGCGCGTGGTCGGCAACGCCAGCTACAACAACAAGCCGGTCGGCGTCTATTGGGACCAGCAGGGCGCCGCGCACGTGCTGCCCGGCTCGAGCTACAACCTGTCCAACGGCAACCCGCAGCTCACCCTCAACCGGGACGGCCTGATCACCGGCCGGATCGACGTGGCGCACGGCGGCAACGACTCCAAGGGCACCGGCTACGGCGTGTGGCGGCAGGGCGCGTGGGTGTCGAACTTCGGCGACATTACGCGCGACCTCCCGTCCCGGATCGGCGACGACGGCACGGTGGCCGGGGCGCGCATGGACGCCGACGGGATCTACCACCCGTATGTCTGGCGCTGTTCCTGATCGACGTCCTCAGGCAGTAGTTCCGCAGCACACCGACGCCCGGTCGCCTTCCCCAGGCGGCCGGGGCCGGACGGCTCGCATAGCCCGGCCGCGAACGGGTACCCCTCCCGAGTACCGCGGTTTCCCGGCGACGGTCAGGAGGGCTCCATGCTGGCACTGCTCGGTCTGCTTCTGGTGATCTGGCTGGTGTGCATCGTGCTCGGGGTGGTGATCAAAGGCCTGTTCTGGCTCGTCGTCGTGGGCGCGGTCCTGTTCCTGGCGACCGCCGCGGTCGGCTTCGTGAAGCGGGCCGCGCTCGGCCGGGGTCGGTAACCCGTCCGCGGGCGGTTCAAACCTGGGCCCGGAGAGACGATCGCAACACCGTTCGGGGCGTCGGTCGGCTTAGGCTGAGGGCATGGCCGACACGACACCGCCGACTCCGCAGGAAGCGTTCGACCTGCTGATGGCAGGCAACCACCGCTTCGTCACCAGCGCCCCGGAGCACCCCAACCAGGACGCTGCCCGCCGCGCGGCGATCGCGCCGAACCAGCATCCGTTCGCGGTCCTGTTCGGGTGCTCCGATTCGCGCCTCGCCGCCGAGATCATCTTCGACCGCGGCCTCGGCGACCTGTTCGTCGTGCGCACCGCGGGCCAGGTGATCGGCGGGGAGGTGCTCGGCAGCATCGAGTACGGCGTCGACCTGCTGGACTGCCCGCTCGTCGTCGTGCTCGGCCACGATTCGTGCGGTGCCGTCGGCGCGGCACGGGCCGCCCTCGAAGACGGGCTCGCGCCGGTCGGCTACGTCCGCGACGTCGTCGAGAAGGTGACGCCCAGCGTCCTCGCCGCGCGGGCCGCGGGCAGGGTCGAGCCGCACGAGATTCTGGCCGAGCACGTCAAGCACACCGTCGACCTGCTGCTGGACCGCTCCCGCGTGCTCGCCGACCGGGTCGCGGACGGCCGGGCCGCGGTCGTCGGCCTGCGTTACCGGCTGGCCGACGGCAGCGCCGAGGTCGTGGCCGCGCACGGCGTCGACGTCTCCGCCGCCAAAGCGGTGTCCTGACCCCGTGCGCTTCGGCCACGGAACCGGAACAGCGTTCCGGGGCTACCGTGGCCGAAGCGCACGGTGAGGACACCAGGAGGCAGTGCATGCCCGGGCAACCCTTCGCAGGACTCCAGCTCGACGGCACATTGACCACCGACCCACCCGAAATCGCCTACGCCGCTGCCGACTTCGGCGGCATCGTCTCCCGTCCCCCGCTGGCCGTCGCCCGGGTCAGCTCGCCCCGAGATGTCAGCGAGGTCCTCCGCTTCGCCGCGGAGCACGGCCTTTCCGTCACGCCACGAGGACAGGGCCACACCGGGATGGGCCAGGCGCAGGCCGCTTCCGGGATCGTGCTCGATCTCAGCGGCCTCAGTACCGTGCACGACATCAGCGACGACCGCGTAGTCGTCGACGCCGGTACGACCTGGGCCGAACTCCTGGCGGCCACGCTCCAGCACGGCTTGACTCCCCGCGTCCTCACCGACTACCTCCACCTCTCCGTCGGCGGGACGTTGTCCGTCGGCGGGATCGGCGGCACGAGTCACCGGTACGGGGTGCAGACCGACAACGTGCTGTCCCTCGACGTCGTCACCCGCGACGGGGCACTCCGGACCTGTTCCCCGACCCAAGCACCGGATCTCTTCGCAGCGGTGCTCGCCGGGTTCGGCCGAGACGGGGTGATCGTGCGCGCGACCATTCCGCTCATTCCCGCGCCGGCACGGGTGCGGCGAGTCAAGATCTACTACCCGACTGCGGCCGAACTTCGCGCGCAGCAACGAAAACTCCTCCGCGAGCGCCGGTTCGACTTTCTCCAAGGACAGATCATCCCCGGCGACGCGGGCTGGCTCCATCTGCTCGACGTCGCCGCTTTCTCCACTCCGCCCGCCGAACCGGACGACGCCTTGCTCGACGGCCTCGGTTTCGACGCGGCTAGGGACAAAATCGAAGACCTCAGTTATGCGGAGTTCGCCACCCGGCTTGACGAAACCGTCGTTTATCTCGAATCCACCGGCGAATGGCGTTCGCCGCATCCGTGGGCGAACCTGTTTCTGCCCGACCACGCCGTCGACACTTTCGTCGACGGGATCATGTCCGACCTCACGCACGCCGACCTGGGAGATTCCGGGCTGATCCTGACTTACCCCGTTCCCGCGGACGTGCTCACCACGCCCCTTTTCCGGGTGCCGGACGCGCCGACGATCTTCCTCGTCGCGGCACTCCGCTACGCAAAGACCGGAGCGATCGCCGAGCAGATGGTGGAGAGCAATCGCCGCTGGTACGACGCGGCGGTGAAACTCGGCGGCACTAGTTATCCAGTCGGCGCAATTCCCTTCACGGAGAAAGATTGGCGGAATCATCTCGGTGAAGCGGAGTAGCAGCAAGCCGGAAACCCGGACTCATCGGGCAATGAATCGGCCCGTTCCTCCGTCGCTCACGAGTCCCTGACACTCGCTCGGCACCCTCTCCCGCATGACTTTCCTTCGCATGGCCCTCGCCGCATTGGTGCTGGCCACGGTGACCATCGCGGCACCGCAAGCAGGAGCAGAAACCGGGCAGGGCGTCGGCGTCGTCGAGTACAGCCTCGGCGATCAGGCCTTCCACGATCCGACCGTGTCCGTGCCGATGGAGCTGGCCGCCGTCGTGCACTACCCGCGCGATCTCGGCGGACGGCCGCATCCGTTGATCGTCCAGGAGCACGGCAGCTGGTGGAGTTGCGTGGACCCGATCGCGAAGACCCCGGGAGGCGACTGGCCGTGTCCGCCGGGACAGCGGTCGCTGCCGAGTTTCCGCGGCTACGACTACCTCGGCGAGAAGCTGGCCGAGCGAGGCTTCATCGTGGTGTCGATCAGCGCCAACGCCATCAACGCGCATCTGCTCGGCGACGAGGGCTACTACTCGCGCGCGCATCTGGTCAACAAGCATCTGGAGCTGTGGCGCGACCTCGCCCGCGGCGAAGGACCGCTGGCCCGCACGCTCGGCCGGTTCCGCGGGCACGTCGACCTCTCCCGGGTCGGGACGATGGGGCATTCCCGCGGCGGAAAGGGCGTCATGTGGCAGGCCTCCGACAAGCACACGCCCGAATGGCCCGCCGGCGTCCGGATCCGCGCGGTCGTCCCGCTCGCGCCGGTCTATTTCAATTCCACTGAGGACGACAACAGCGACGTGCTGGTCACCCGGGTGCCGTTCAAGGTGGTCGTCGGCACCTGCGACGGCGCGGTCCGCACCGTGGGCCTGCAGTACGTCAAGGACGCCGAAGGGCGCAACCCCGACGTCAGTTCGGTGACGCTGACCGGGGCCAACCACAACTTCTTCAACACCGAATGGTCCCCCGGCAAGATCGGCGGCGAGGACGACGCGCCCGCGGACTGCGTCGGCAAACTGTCTCCGGGACAGCAGCGCGGCGACGCAGTCCGCGAAATCGTGTCGTTCTTCGCCAGCCGCCTGCGGTGATTGACGCGAAACCGGGTTACCGGGCGGTCAGAGCAGGCCAGCCTCGTCCGGCGTGACCTCGCAGGTGCGTTCGCGGCCCAGCGGCGCCGACACCGACGTGACCGTGCCGGTGCCGCAGCCGCGCCAGGCCACGGTGACGCCTTGCGGCTCGTCGCGGCTCGACCCGATCTGTCCCTGCGCCGCGGTTTCGGCGGGACCGACGTGATACGTGCGGATGTCGTCCTGGTCGGTGCCGTCGACCCTGGTGACTTCGTAGGCGAAGATCGCGACGCGCTGTCCGGCGGCCGGGAAATCCGGCGGCCACGGATTGTCGAAGAGTCCGCCGCTCGGGGTGCCGAGGGTTTTCGCGGTGATCTGGTTCATCGTCAGTTCCTTTGAGAGTGGGCTTGAGTGTCGACGCGCAGCGCTTGCATCGCGGTGACCAGTTCGGCCACGTCGCGCGGATCGGTCAGCGACCGGTTGGTGAGTTCCCGGATCCGCCGCAGCCGGTAGCGGACGGTGTTGGCGTGACAGTGCAAGATCTGCCCGGCGCGTTCGGAAGAGCCGCCGCCGGAGAAGTACGCCTCGAGGGTCTCCAGGAGCAGATCTCGTTCGTCGGCGGGCAAATCCAGGACCGGGCCGAAGACCTGGTCGCCGAGCCGCCTGCCCTCGTCGGGGTCGTAGGCGACGAGGGCGGCCAGCGGGCTGGGATCGAACGCGCGGACCTCGACGCGTTCGGGCGGTCCGCTGGCAAGTGCGGTCCGCGCCAGGTGCAGCGCGCGCGGAGTGTCGGCGAGCGATGTGTACAGCGGGCTGACCCCGGTGCGGGTCAGCGCCACCTCATTGAGCACCGCCAGCACCGCGCGGTATTGCTCGTCGCGCAACGAAACCAGCCCGGCTTGCCAGGCCGGAGTGAGCTGCCACGCCGACACGATGCCGAGCTGCCCGAGCCGCCGTTCGATGCCGACCAGGCTCTCCTCGGCCAGCCCGCGCGTCTCGGCCGCGACGACGGCGAGTTTGCCGTCCGGAGGCAGGCCGAGCAGCCGTCCGGCTTCCCACGGCCCGGCGCCGGAGAGACGCTGGCCGGTGAACAACGCCTCGGCCAACGCGGAGCGACGTCGTTGCTGGGCAACGAGAAGCTCCGCGCTCGCCGTCCGGTAAGCCTCGGTCACGTGCACCGCGTGCTCGTCGGTGACCTGCCAGAGCAGGCTGGCCGCGTCGATCAGCACGTCGGTGCTGCCGGTCTCGCGGGCGTGCCCGGCCAGCAGGTCCCACAGCATCGCGGTGCCGATCCGGTACACCTGCAGCACCTCCGGCAGCGGCGCGCCCTGGTGCGCGCGCCTGCTGCCGGTCTCCTGCGGTGCGCCCTGGTCCGGGTCCTCGATCCCGCCGAGCGCGTCGACCAGGAACCGCACGTTGACCGCGACCGAACGGTGCAGGTCCGCGCGCGGCACGATCTTCTCGTCGCGGTAGAGGTCGATCCGCTCGCACACCGTCGCGCAGATGTCCTCGATCAGCCGCGGCAGCCGTTGCCGGACCCACGCGACGAGCTCGCCGGCGGTCATCGGATCACGCCGCTGCCGCGTGGTCCCGGCACGTCACGGTGAGCACGCCGTTGTCGAGGCTGACGTCGATGACCGTGTTGTCGTGCGCTTCGCCGCCGAGCAGCGCGCGCCCGATCCGGGTCTCGACCTCGCGGGCGAGGAACCGGCGCAGCGGCCGGGCGCCGTACACCGGGTCGAAGCCCTGTTCCGCGATGAAACGCAGCGCCTTGTCGGACACCTCCAGGGTCATGTTCTGCTCGGCGAGCCGCTTGCGCAGTTCGCCCAGCATCAGTTCGACAACCCGTTCGATCTCCGGCAGCGTCAGCGGTTTGAAGAGCACGATGTCATCGATGCGGTTGAGGAACTCCGGCCGGAAGTGGCCGCGCAGCGCCGCCATCACCTCGTCGCGCGCGGACTCGGTGATCTCGCCCTCGGCATTCACGCCGTCGAGCAGGAAATGCGCGCCGATGTTGGAGGTCATGATGATCACCGTGTTGCGGAAATCGACCGTGCGGCCCTGCGAATCGGTCAGCCGTCCGTCGTCGAGCACCTGCAGCAGCGTGTTGAACACGTCCGCGTGCGCCTTCTCGATCTCATCGAACAGCACCACCGAATACGGCTTGCGCCGCACGGCTTCGGTGAGCTGGCCGCCCTCGTCGTAGCCGACATACCCGGGCGGCGCGCCGACGAGCCGCGAGACCGTGTGCCGTTCCTGGTACTCGCTCATGTCGATCCGGACGATGTTGTCCTCGGTGTCGAACAGATCCGCGGCGAGCGCCTTCGCCAGTTCGGTCTTGCCGACGCCGGTGGGGCCCAGGAACAGGAACGACCCGATCGGACGGCGCGGGTCCTTGATCCGCGACCGTGCCCGGATGATCGCGTCCGCGACCAGCTGCACCGCCTCGTCCTGCCCGATCACGCGCTCGTGCAGCAGTTCGTCCAGGCGCAGCAGCTTCTCCCGCTCGCCCTCCTGCAGCCGGCTGACCGGAATGCCGGTCCACCGCGACACGACCGCCGCGATCTCCTCCTCCGTCACGACCTCGCGCAGCAACCGGGTGCCCGCCTGCCGCGTGGCGAGCAGTTCTTCCTCGCCCACCAGGCGACGCTCCAGCTCGGGAAGCTTGCCGTGGCGCAGTTCGGCGGCCTTGTTCAGGTCGTAGGCCCGCTCGGCCGCGTCGGCGTCCCGGCTGACCTGCTCGATCTCCTCCCGCAGCGCCTGCACCTTGTGCAGCGCGGAGCGTTCCGCCTCCCACTGCGTCCGCATCCCGCCCGCCTCGGCGCGCAGATCGACCAGTTCGCGACGCAGTTCTTCCAGCCGGGCATGACTCGCCGCGTCGGTTTCCTTGGCCAGCGCGGCTTCCTCGATCTCGGTGCGGGTCAGCCGCCGGCTCAGCTCGTCCAGTTCGGCGGGCATCGAGTCGATCTCCGTGCGCAGCATCGCGCACGCCTCGTCCACCAGGTCGATCGCCTTGTCCGGCAGGAACCGGTCCGAGATGTAGCGATGGCTCAGCACGACCGCGGCGACCAGCGCGCTGTCCTGGATCTTCACGCCGTGGAACACCTCCAGCCGCTCGCGCAGCCCGCGCATGATCGAGATCGCGTCCTCGACCGACGGCTCGTCCACCAGCACCGGCTGGAACCGTCGTTCGAGCGCTGCGTCCTTCTCGATGTACTTGCGGTACTCGTCCGCCGTCGTCGCACCGATCAGGTGCAGTTCGCCGCGCGCGAGCATGGGTTTGAGCATGTTGCCCGCGTCCATCGCGCCCTCGGTGGCACCCGCGCCGACGACGGTGTGCAGTTCGTCAACGAACAACAGGATCCGACCCTCGGCCGCGGTCACCTCGCTGAGCACCGCCTTCAGCCGCTCCTCGAACTCGCCCCGGTACTTCGCGCCCGCGACGAGCGCACCGAGGTCGAGAGAGAACACCGTCTTGCCTTTGAGGCCTTCCGGCACGTCGCCGCGGTCGATGCGCTGCGCGAGCCCTTCGACGATCGCGGTCTTGCCGACGCCCGGATCGCCGGTGAGCACCGGGTTGTTCTTCGTCTTGCGCGACAGGATCTGGATCACCCGGCGGATCTCCGCGTCGCGCCCGATGACCGGGTCCAGCTTGCCCGCCGCCGCGTCGGCGACGAGGTCGCGGCCGTACTTTTCCAAGGCCTCGTAAGCGGATTCCGGCGTCGCCGAGGTGACCCGCTGGTTGCCGCGCACCTTCCGCAGCACCTCCAGGAACTTGTCCCGGGTCAGGCCCGCGCCGCGCAACAGCCGTCCGGCCGCGCTCGAACTCCCCTCCTCCAGCAACGCCGCGACGAGGTGTTCGACGGACACGTAATCGTCCTTCAACCGCCCCGCTTCGCGATCGGCCGCGTCGAGCACGCGGGCCAGCCGGGCGGTCACGCGCGTTTCGCCGGGCGCGACGCCGGGGCCGCTCACCTTGGGACGGCGGCCGAGTTCCGCTTCCAGCTCTTGCCTGAGCCGCGCCGGGTCCGCGCCCGCCTCTTCGAGGAGCCGGGACGCGAGCCCGTCGGGCTGGTCGAGCAGCGCGAGCAGCAGGTGTTCGCCGTCGACCTCCGGCTGGCCGTACTTCAGCGCGGCGGTCTGGGCGGCGTGCAGCGCTTCCTGGGATTTCTGCGTGAGCCGGTTGGGATCCATGGTCAGTCTCCGCTGCGTCGGGGTCGGGTACGGAGGTCCGCTTCGAGGTCCGCGATGCGGTCGAGCAGATCGGCGACCAGGCCGACCGCGGCGTAGTTCAGCGAGAACCCGGCGCGCAGCCGCTGGATCCGGGCCGCCGCGGACACCTGCGCGACCGGGAACCACCATTCGCCGCGCGCGTCCTCGACCGGTTCCAGCAGACCGAGCACGGTGAACCGGCGGACCAGCTCCGGATGCAGGCCGGTCGCGTGGGCGAACGTCGGCAGGTCCAGATGCGCCGCGCCGGGGCTGCGGCGCACGAGCGCGTAGGTCATCCCGGCCTCCTCGGGTTGTCGTCGGTGGCCGCGGCCAGCTCCTCGTAGAGCTTCCGCTGCTCGTCGGTCAGGTGCTGAGGGACGACGATCTTGACCGCGGCGTACAGATCGCCGGGGTTGCCGCGGTTGTTCGGGATGCCGCGGCCGCGCAACCGCAGCTTTCGTCCGCTGGACGTTCCCGCCGCGATCTTCAGTTTCGCTTCGCCGCCGCCGGGAAGGTCCATGGCGACGGTCGCGCCCAGCGCTGCTTCCGAAGGCAGCAAAGGAAGATCGACGGTCACGTCCCGGCCTTCTACCCGGTAGCGCTTGTCGTGCACCAGATGCACCACCAGGTACAGGTCGCCGCGCGGCGCGCCTTCCCCGCTGCCGTAGCCGCCCTGCCCGGCCAGCCGGATGCGTTTGCCGTCGGTCACTCCGGCCGGGATGTTGACGTCGACCGTGCGCGAACCCTCCGGACCGTCGAGGGTGAACGACCGCCGTCCGCCGTGGAAGGCCTCCTCCAGGCGGATCTCGACGCCAGCTTCCTGGTCGGCGCCGGGGATCGGGCCGCGCTGACGGCCTTGGAAGCCGCCGAACATGCCGCCGAAGAGGTCCTCGAAGTTGACTCCTTCGGCGCTCTGGAAACCGCTGCTCTGGAAGCCGCCTTGGAAACCGCCGCCTGCCTTGGCGCGGGCGTAGGTGTCCGGGTCCATGTCCGGGGGAACCTGCCGGAAGTCCTTGCCGAACGCGTCGTAACGCTTGCGCTTCTCCGGTTCGGAAAGCACGTCGTACGCTTCGGAGACGGCTTTGAACTTCTCCTCCGCCCCGGGGTCCTTGTTGACGTCCGGGTGGTACTTGCGGGCGAGTTTGCGGTACGCCTCTGGATTTCATCTTGGCTGGCTGTCCGGGAAACGCCGAGCAGTTCGTAGAAGTCCTCGCTGTCGCTCATCAATCCGCCTTCGCGACCACGACCGCCGCGGGCCGCAACTGATTCTCGGCGCCGCCGTAGCCGGGGCGCACGACCTGGACCACCGTGCCCGGCTCGACGCCCACCGCCGGAACGACCGACACCGCCTCGTGCACCTGCGGGTCGAACGGTTCCCCCTGGGTGTCCGCGTGCCGCGGGAACCCGAGGTTGGACATCGCCAGGTCAGCCTGCGCCCGCACCGCTTCCACCCCGGCAACGATGGTCGCGGGGTCCGCCTCGGCGTGCTCGATGGCCAGGTCCAAGTTGTCCAGCACGGTCAGGAGTTCTTTGGCCGCCCGCTTGCGTTCCTGCTGCCGCACCTGCACGGTGTCCCGGACGGTGCGCTTGCGGAGGTTGTCCAGATCCGCCAGCGCCGTGCGCCAGTTGTTCTCCAACTCGGCGACTCTGGCCTGGAGTTCGGTGCTGTTTTCCGCTTCCGCGGCGTCTTGCTTCTGGTTCTCCATGGCGGTCAGGAGGTGGTGAATTCGGCGTCGACCACGTCGTCGCCGTCGTCTGGGGATTGCGCACCGGGCGCGTCGCCCGCGGTGGACGCGACCGCGGACAGACCGTGGAACAACTGCTGGAGTTCCGAGGTCATCGACCGCAACTTCGCCAGGCTCGGCTCGTCCTGCTTGAGGAGGTCCCGGGCGTCCACGGCAAGGTTCTCCGCGCGAGCCTTCTCGTTGACCGGCACCGCGTCGCCCAGCTCGGAGACACTTTTCTCCACCTGGTACACGGCGCTGTCGAGGGTGTTTCGCGCGTCGACGATCTCGCGCAGCTTGGCGTCCTCGGCCCGGTGCGCTTCGGCGTCGGCGACCATGCGGTCGACGTCCGCGGAGTCCAAATTGGAGCTTTCGGAGATGGTGATGGTTTGTTCCCGGCCGGAATTGGTGTCCTTGGCCGAGACGTTGAGGATGCCGTTGGCGTCGATGTCGTAGGTGACCTCGATCTGCGGCACGCCGCGCGGGGCGGGCGGGATGTTCTCGAGCCGGAACCGGCCGAGCACCCGGTTGTCCGCCGCCTTCTCGCGTTCGCCCTGCAGGACCACGATGTCCACTGCGGACTGATTGTCCTCGGCGGTGGAGAAGGTTTCCTTGCGCCGGGCCGGGATCGTGGTGTTGCGGTCGATGACCTTGGTCATCACGCCGCCCATCGTCTCGATGCCCAGGGAAAGCGGGGTGACGTCCAGGAGCAGGACGTCCTTGGCCTCGCCCTTGATGATGGCCGCCTGGACCGCCGCGCCGAGGGCGACGACCTCGTCCGGATTGACCGTCATGTTCGGGTCTTTGCCGCCGGTCATGCGCCGCACCAGCGCCTGCACCGCCGGGATGCGCGTCGAACCACCGACGAGGATCACCTCGTCGATGTCGTTCGCGGTGAGCTTCGCGTCGGCCAGCGCCCGCTCCACCGGCACCTTGCAGCGCTCGACGAGGTCGGAGGTGATCTGGTCGAAAGTGGAGCGCATCAACGTCGTGTTCAGGTGTTTCGGCCCCGAGGCGTCCGCGGTGATGAACGGGAGGTTGATCGTGGTCTGCGTGACCGAGGACAGCTCTTCCTTCGCCTTGGACGCGGCCTCGAACAACCGTTGCAGCGCTTGCGGATCCGCCCGCAGGTCGATGCCGTTCTCCTGCTCGAACTGATCCGCGAGATGGTCGACGACCCGGCGGTCGAAGTCGTCGCCGCCCAGATGCGTGTCGCCCGCGGTCGAGCGCACTTCCACGACGCCGTCGCCGATGTCCAGCACGCTGACGTCGAACGTGCCGCCGCCGAGGTCGAACACCAGCACCGTCTCGTGCTGCTTCTTGTCGAGCCCGTAAGCCAGCGCCGCCGCGGTCGGCTCGTTGATGATCCGCAACACCTCGAGCCCCGCGATCCGGCCCGCGTCCTTCGTCGCCTGCCGCTGCGCGTCGTTGAAGTACGCCGGCACCGTGATGACCGCCTCGGTGACCTTCTCGCCCAGGAACTTCGACGCGTCGTCCACCAGCTTGCGCAACACGAGCGCCGAAACCTCCTCCGGCGCGTATTTCTTGCCGTGCACGTCGAACCGCACCGCGTCGTCCGGCCCCGGCACGACGTCGTAGGACACCCCGTCGATCTCACTGGCCACTTCGTCGAACCGGCGGCCGATGAACCGCTTCGCCGACGAGATCGTGCCCTTCGGATTCATGATCGCCTGCCGCCGCGCGAGCTGCCCGACCAGCCGCTCGCCCGAATCGGTGTACGCGACCACCGACGGGGTCGTCCGAGCCCCGTCCGCATTGGCGATCACCGCGGGCTGACCGCCCTCCAGCACCGCGATGACCGAGTTGGTCGTCCCCAGGTCGATGCCCACCGCTTTCGCCACGACGCCGTTCCTTTCCGGGATTTTCTTCTCCTGCCCGGATACCTCCGGACAGGGCGAGTCCGAGGTCTGGTGTACTGGAGAAGGAAAGGGGGCGTCAACACGGGATGATCTTTACCGGCGCGTTTTCCAGGGGAATTGTCTTGCGATTGTGGGGCGCGCCAAAGAAGATTGTTCCGCGACACAAAGGGTCGACCGGGGAAGCCGCGCTACCCAGCGGGGAGCTCCAGCCCCACGTCCCGCGCCAGCGTCCGAGCAGCCTGGTTGCGGGCCAGCGAGGGGTACTCGGCCAGCACCCGGCGCAGTTCTCCCGTGATGAAGCCGGTCCCAGCGGCCACGAATTCGTCGGCGGAGCAATGCACTACGGCATCCAGATAGGTCGGAGTGACCCGGAGGGAACCTCGATCGAAGTCGAAGACGATGAGTTCGGCGTTCTCCGTGAAGTCGATCGTCCAGGTTCCGCTTCCTGTCCGGGCGACGGCCATCACGTTACGCACGCAGAACATGGCGTCGAACAGCGGCACCCAGCCCCACGGAGGCCCGATCCCGATTCCGGCATGGGAGATCGAAAGCTGGCCGAGGAAGAAATACCACTGCAAATCGTGTTGGGAAATGGCAGCCAAGCCGTCAGCATGGGCATGTTCTCGCCCAGCAGGCGTGTAGACGGGACTCGGCGAGAAAGAAATTTCCACAAGCCACTCTCCTAGCGCCGACCAGGCAGCAAAGCGCGGGTCAACTGTGCAAGCAGGGCACTGGTATCAGCGGCAAAAACGACAGCCGTGTTCGCCCCGGGCGTAGCCTCCCCAGCTCGAGTCTGCCCACGCCGCTCCCCGACGTCGACGGTGACCGACGCGTGGCGGAACCTGGCGATCGACGGGTCGTGCAGGATCGCGGCGGCCAAGGGGTCATGCAGCGGAAAAGCCGGTAACTTTCCCGGCATGGCAAGGAGCATCGCCGCCATCCGCCCCCACAGCCGGTCCTGATCGGCAGCGAGGAGTTCGAGCCATAGCCGGGTGACGGTGGCTTTGCGGGTCACATCGAGAGGGACCAGCGTCAGGTCGAACCCAGCCGCCACGACCTGGGCCGCTGCCTCCGGATCGTGCCACACATTGCTTTCCGCGCAGTCGCTGATGTTGCCCGTCACCTCGAATGCGCCAGCCATCGACACCACGCGACGGACCAGCCGGGGCAACTCCGGTTCAGCCTGGAGAGCGAGCGCGACATTGGTGAGCGGGCCGAGTGTCAGAAGATCTGCCCGGCGGGGGCTCTCCCGGGCAAGACGCACTAGTTGCTCGGCGGCGGTTTCCTCCCGTACGGGCGTCCGCTTCGGCGAACCCGCCGCCTTGCCCAGCAGGTCTTCGGGGTGGGCGAGATGCAGAGGACGGGCAAGCGGATCAGAAGCTCCTACCGCGACCGGTGTCGAGTGATCCCCCGCGATCTCGAGCGCTCGCAAGCCATTGTCGGCCGCAGCCGCCGCCGACACGTTGCCGTGCACTGAACCCACGCCGACGATCTCGACCCCGGGCGCGCGGGCCAGGAGAACGAGAGCAAGCGCGTCGTCGACACCGCCGTCCTGGTCGACAATGACGGTGGTCGTGGTCGCCATAAGACATCTTCTCCGGAGACTGGCGAACAGCGCAAACTTCGCCGTCAACCGAACCGGAGAACAACACGTCAAACGCGGCCACTGCCAGCCTCGGCAGTGACCGCGTTCGTCGGAGAAATCAGATACCCATGCTCGCACCAAGGCTGTCCAGCGCCTTGGTGACCATGCCCTGGGCGGTCGCGTTCAGGTTGGAGTTGGTGCCGTTCACGACCCAGTCCGAACCGGAGAAGATCACCACGGTCACGCCGTTGTCGACGCCGCCGTCAGTGCCGCTGCTGTTCATTCCCAGCAGCGAAGCCGCCTTCACCGACGCCTCGCCCAATTCGCGCGAGTCGTTGTCCGACGTGTCCTGGTCGTTGGCGGTCTGCGTGTCGCCGAAGATCGCGCCGATCACCTTGCTCTTGTAGAACATCAACGCGAACTGACGGCCCTTGATGCCGTGTTCCTTGTAGAAGAAATGCGGGCAGGGGCTCTTCTTGTCGTAGCAGTCGTCGCCGAGGACGTAGAACGGCACGTGGTGCGCGCCGAGCGACTTTCCGTTGCTGTCCTTGAAAGTCGTCGTGCCCTGATGGTCGGGATCGGGGTCGGGGTCGCTGCCGTCGGTGTCGACGGCCAGTCCGGAACCGTAGGCGTAGACGCCCTTTGCCACCTGGTAGACGTTGACGTTCTTGGCCCGCGTCATGGTGTTGATGTGCGGTTTGGAGTTGACCTTGTTCGCGTCCGTGCTGTTCTTCTTGACGCCGGCCAGCACCTGCGCGGCCGTATAGGACTTGGCGGTGGCGTCGGCGGTTTCCGCGTGCGCGGAGTTGACCGCGAGCGGCACGGCGAGCGCCAGGGCGGCGCCGACCACAGCGAAACGCCTACGGGAGGATGACATGACCGGGCGACCTCCAGCCTTCATTAGGAAAACTTCCTAACATAGTGAACCACCCGTGACCGGCCCGTGTCACGAGGTGATTCCCAGAAAGTGCCGCTGACCGGAACTCGGCCGCCCAGCCGCGCCCCACGGACCCGGACTGTACGTGAGGGGAACCCTGAGGGAATCTGATTCCCTCAGGGTTCCCCTCACGACCGACAGCGGCCTAGGACGCGCAGTAGGCCTTCAGCGCCGCGTTGCCGAGCGTGGTCTGTCCCCGGGTCGCGGCTCCGGCCAGATGGTTCTCATTGGCCGCCACCAGCACCTGCTTGCTGCCGTCGTCGCTGGTCAGCCACGTGTTGAAGTAGCCGAGCACCCCGCCGCTGTGATTCCACGCCATTCCGCAGGCCGTCGGCGAAAGGCCGATCCCCAGCCCGTACTGGTTGCCCGCGTTGTCGATCGGCACCGTCGTCTTCAGCTCGGCCTGCTGCTGCGGCGGCAGGAGCTTTCCGCTCAACAGCGCGCGTTCGAACGTCGCCAGATCGTCCTCTGTGGACACAATGGCGCCCGCGGTCCCGAAGGCCTGCACATTCGACACGGTGAAGTCGTTGTAGAACACGCCGAACGAGATGTAGTAGCCGTTCAGGTAATTGCCGCTCAACCCCGGGTCGGCGGTCGGGAACGAGGTGTTGCTCAACCCGAGCGGCTCGAAAATGCGCCGCTGCATCTCGACGGCCGGTTCGTTTCCGGTCACCGCCTTGATCACCATGCCGGCGAGGATGTAGTTGGTGTTCGAGTAGTGGAACGACGTGCCCAGCGACGGATGCGACGTCGCGATGTCCACCAGCGTCTGCGGCGGCCACGCCTGGCGCGGGTTGGTGTTCGCGACGTAGGAGTTGATGAACCGCGAATCGCCCGTGTAGTCCGGCAATCCGGAGGTTTGGTGCAGCACCTGCCGGACGGTGATCTTCGTGCCGTCGTTCCCGTTGGCGTTCACCGCGCCGGGCAGCCAGCGGGCGATGGTGTCGTCGAGGGAGAGCTTGCCTTCGGCTTCCAGTTGCAGCAGCACCGCGGCGGTGAACGCCTTGGTGTCGCTGCCAATCCGGAACCGCGCTTTCGGGTCCGCCGGGGTCTTGGTGTTGAGGTTTCCGTATCCGGCGTGGATGTACTGCGTGCTTTCGCCGTTGCGGACCAGCCCGATCACCCCGGGGTATCCCGCGCTGACGCCGGCCTGGGCGCCCGCTTGGAGGATGTCGGCGGGAGTTTCCGCCGAAGCCGGGCTGGCGAGGCCGATCAAGGCGGCCGCGACCGCCACGGCACCGAAAGCTTTGCGTCTCATCGCACTCCTCAAGTTCGACAGCCGCCGGGTTTCCGGCGAGAGGCGTGCGCACCGTATTCGCTCTCGATCAAACCTCGATGAATCCTCAGAGCTTGGCCGCGTCCACGATCGCCTGCGCGAACGGCTTTGGCGCCTCCTGCGGCACGTTGTGCCCGATGCCGTCGAGGATCCGGTGCTCGTATTTTCCGGTGAACTTGGCGCGGTAGCCCTTGCCGTCCTTGGCCGCGCCGTCGAAGTCGCTGGCCAGGGTGATCGCCGGGACGCCGATGGTCGCGCCCGCGGCGAGTTTCTGCTCGTCCGCGTCGTAGCGCGGTTCGCCGGGGGCGAGGCTGAGCCGCCAGCGGTAGTTGTGGATGACGATCGCGACGTGGTCGGGGTTGTCGAACGCCGCGGCGCTGCGGTTGTACGTCGCGTCGTCGAAATGCCAGGTCGGCGAGGCCGTCTTCCAGATCAGCTTGTTGAAATCGTGCCGGTTCGCCGCGTAGCCCGCGCGGCCGCGCTCGGTCGCGAAGTAATACTGGTACCACCAGCCCAGTTCGGCGGCCGGGGGCAGCGGCTGCAGGTTCGCCTTGAGGTTGGCGACGATGTACCCGCTGACCGGGACGACGGCCTGGCACCGCTCGGGCCACAGCGCGGCGATCACCGCGGCGGTCCGGGAACCCCAGTCGTATCCGCCGAGGATCGCTTTGTCGATTTTCAACGTGTCCATCAGCGCGACGACGTCGAGGGCGATGGCCGTCTGCTGCCCGTTGCGGACCGTGTCCGCGGACTTGAAGACCGTCGGGCCGAACCCGCGCAGGAACGGGACGATCACCCGGAACCCTTGCGCGGCAAGCAAGGGCGCGACGTCGGCGTAGCTGTACGGGTCGTACGGCCAGCCGTGCAGCAGGATCACCGGTTTGCCGCCTGCCGGGCCGAATTCGGCGTACGCCATGCTCACGACTCCGGCGTCGGCGTGCTTGATCGTGCCCAGCGAGGTGTGCTCGCCCGAACCCGCCCGCAGGTCGGGAGCCACAGTCTGCGAAGCGGCGGGCGACGAGCAGGCGGCGAGCGAGGTCGCCGCCACACCGGCCGCGAACATCTGGGTGAATCGTCTCCTGCTGATCATCTGAACTCCTGTGCGCAAGACCGTGGGACGGCCTCGACGCTAGGGAGTCCGGCCGCCCGCCCGCGCCCGTCGGATGACGCAACCGGCGTAAGTCAGTCGCCGAGCGCCCGCACCGCGTCGGCCAGTTCGGCGCGGGAGCTCACGCCGAGCTTCGGGAAGATCCGGTGCAGGTGGGTCCCGACGGTCCGGTGCGAAAGATAGAGCCGCTGCCCGATCTCCCGGTTCGTCAGGCCCTCGGCGGCCAGCTGCGCGATGCTCAGCTCGTGGGGCGTGAGCTTGTCGCGGGCGTCCGGGCTCCGGTTCGGGCTCGACTCCCCCGCGCTGCGCAACTCGCGCCGCGCCCGCTCGGCCCACGCCGTCAGGCCGAGCGCGTCGAAAGTCTCCCGCGCGGTACGCAGGTGCGCGCGCGATTCGACGACCCGGCGCTGCCGCCGCAACCACTCGCCGAACGCCAGGTGGATCCGTCCGCGTTCGGCAGGCCATCCGCTCAAGTCCGCCTGCAAAGCCGCCGTGAACAGGTCTTCGGCGGTTTCCTTCGGAGCGAGCACCGCCCGCGCGTACCGCAGCCCGATGTGCAGCGCCGGTGCCTCGGACGCGGCTCCCAACGGCTCCAGCTCGGCCAGGATTTCCCGCATCGCATCGGTTTGCCCGGCCCGGACGGCGGCTTCGGTCAGCTCCGCGACGCAGTACGCGCGCAGGGCCAGCTGATACGCCGGATCCGCGGGGTCGAGCAACCGGCGCAAGTCGGCGAACGCGTCCTCGTACCGGCCTTCGCTCAACGCCACGAGCCCGCGCGCGAGCTGGACTGTGGCCAGCACCGGACGCGCACCAGCGGCGAGCCCGGCGCGTTCGGCCTCGTCGGCGAGGGCGTTGGCCTGCTTGTGGTCCCCGCGAAGCGCAGCGATCTCGGCCTGGACCGCCAACGCCAGCCCGCCCATGAACGGCTGCCCGGTCTCCTGCGCGAGCCGGACCGCCTCGGCGGCAGACGGTGCCGCGCCAGCCAGATCGCCGAGCCGGACCCGGCTCCACGCCTGGACGGCCAACGCCCGCGGCAACAACCCGAGCCTGCCTTGCGCGCGCAGGCCCGGCACCGCGGCCGTCGAGAAGCGGGCGGCCAGGTCGAAGGCGCCTACCTGCAAGGACGCGCTGCCCAGGTAGCGGTCGGTTTCCGGATCGGACCCGGTCGCGCCCGCGAGCACCCGAAGCTGCGCCAGGACCGCGGTGCCACGCTCGAACGGCGCGACGTACGCGGCGACCGCGATCAGGCGCGGGTCATCGTCCGGGAGCGGCAGCTCGGCAGCGATGTCCAGCAGCGTCCGGCGGGCTGTCGCGCCGGGTTCAGCCCAGAAACACCGCATCGCCGCGCCCCACAGGATCCGCATCGCGGCGTCGTCCTGTCCGTCGGCGGCGACGGATTCGGCGAGCGCCGCCAACTCCCCGATCCGTGCGGGATCCTCGCGGACGCCGTCCTCGAAACCGCTGAGCAACTGGCTCGCGGTGGCCTTCCGGCGCGCGGAGAGCGATCCGTTCCGGGCTTCGCGCACCAGCCGTTCGGCGGTCTCGCGGCGACCGGATTCGACCGCCAGCTCGGCGGCCCGCAGCAACCGATCCGCCCGGGCGTCCGGGTTTTCGCTGAGCTGCGCCGCCTGCTCGAGTGCCGCGATCGCCGCCGCGGCCCCGCCTCGCCGCCGCGCTCGGTCGGCGGCCGATTCCAAGGCCGCGGCCACGGTTTCGTCCGGACCGGCGGCGGCCCGGGCTTGGTGCCAGGCGCGCCGATCCGGCTGTTCGCGCACCGTCTCGGCCAGCGCGAGCTGCGCCCGCCGCCGGTCGCTGAGCGTTGCCGCGGCGGGAATGGCCGACCGCATCAGCGGATGCCGGAAGGTCAGGCACCCGACCGCGAACTCGACCAGCCGGGCGTCGACAGCGGGGCTCAGCACCTCGGGTTCCGCCGGCGTGCCGAGCAGAACTCCTGTCGCGGCAAGGGTTTCCGCGATCGACCCGGTCTCGTTGAGCGCCGCGACCAGCAGTGCGGCGCGGGTGGCTTCCGGCAGCGTCGCGACCCGGGAGGCGAACGTCCGCTCGAGCCGTTCGGTCAGCGGCAGGACCGGATCGAGCACGTCGAGGTCGGCCACCGCGGCCGGAAGCTCGGTGAGCGCGAGCGGATGACCCGCGGATTCGGCGAGCAGCCGGGTACGGACCATCGGGTCGAGCCTCGGCGCGACCGAGTCCAGCAGCTCCGCGGCGGCGTCGTCGGAGAGGCGGTCGAGCGGCATCAGGCAGAGCCCGGCGTCCGCCAGCGGACCGGATCCGTCGCGGAGCGTCGCGAGCAGGGCGACCGGCTCGGTCTCGATCCGCCGGGCGACGAACGCCAGGACGTCCACGCTGGCGCGATCGAGCCAGTGGACGTCCTCGGCGACGACCAGCACCGGCTTCGCGGCGGCGGTGTCGGCCAGCAGCGTCAGCGCGGCGAGTCCGACCAGATACGCGCTGGGTTCCGGTCCGTCCGCGAGCCCGAGCGCGGTCTCCAACGCCGTCCGCTGCGGCGCGGGCAACCCGGCCACACCTGCGCGAATGGGGTGCAGGAGCTGGTGCAGCCCGGCGTACGCGAGGTCCTGTTCTGCCTCGGCGCCGGTCGTCCGCAGCACCCGCATGCCCGCGACCGACGCAGCCGCGGCCGCCGCGCCGACGAGCGCGGACTTCCCGATGCCGGCCTCGCCCCGGACGAGGACGCCGACGCGTCCTTCCGGGCCGTCCACCAGCTCGGTCAGCTCCTTGAGCTCGGCGTCCCGTCCGCGCAGCGTCATGATCCCTGACGATACCGGGCGACGACGTACGTCAACGGCGTCGTCCGACGGGCGCGAAGGGTACGGCGGCCGCCTTAGTTTCAGGCGAAAGCGACCCTCCACAAAGGAAAGCGATGAGACGCACCCGAACACTTCTCTCGGCGTTGCCGCTCGCGGCGCTGCTGGTGACCACCGTCACCCAGCTCGCGCCCAGCGCCGCGGCGGCCGAAACCACCGCCTGCGCCACCGTCCCGGTCACCGCGCCCAGCGGCGCGAAGATCGAATCCGTGCAGGCCGAAGCCAAGCCCGGCTACTGCGAAATCACCGTCACGCTCACCCATCCCGGGGCCAATGACCACGTCAAGGTCGGGGTGGCCCTGCCGCAAACCGGCTGGACCGGACGGCTCCAGGCAGTCGGCGGAAGCGCGTACGCCGCCGGGGACTTCGGCGCACCGCTGGCCCAGGCCGCCAAGGACGGCTACGCGGGCGTGACCACCGACGCCGGCGTCCTGTCCGGCCTCGACACCTCGTGGGCGCTGACCGCGCCCGGCAAGGTCGACCAGCCGCTGCTGACGAACTTCGCCACCCGCTCGGTGCACGAGGCCGCGCTGATCGGCAAGGACGTCACGCAGCGGTTCTACCACCGGCCGGTGACCTACTCGTACTGGAACGGCTGCTCGACCGGCGGCCGCCAGGGCTACTCCGAGGCGCAGAACTACCCCGGCGACTTCGACGGCATCCTGGCGAACGCGCCCGCGGTCCACTGGACGCAGTTCGCGGTCGCGACGCTCTGGCCGCAGATCGTGATGAACCAGGAGCACGACTTCCCGAGCGCGTGCGTCTTCACCGCATTCCGGCAGGCCGCGGTCCAGGCGTGCGACGCGAACGACGGCGTCAAGAACGGCATCGTCGACCGGCCGGACGAGTGCAGCTACGACCCGCGCTCGCTGATCGGCACGAAGGTCGTCTGCGACGGCAAGGAAATCACCGTCACGGCCAAGGACGCCGACGTCATGCGCAAGATCTGGGCCGGGCCGACCGACGAACGCGGCCGGAAGCTGTGGGACGGCCTCCCGAAGGGCGCGGACTTCACCTGGCTGGCCGGAACCGGCGACAGCCCGTACGCCACCGGGTTCCCGGTCGCGGTCAAGTGGGTGCAGTCGTTCGTGGAGAAGCAGGCCGACTTCGACGTCTCGAAGCTCAGCTACGCCCAGTTCGCGCAGGTGTTCCGCCAGTCGGTGCGGGAGTACGACGACGTCATCGGCACCGCCGACCCGGACCTGTCGGCCTTCCGCCGGACCGGCGGCAAGCTGCTGACCTTCGTCGGCACGGACGACCAGCTCATCCCGCCCGGCGGCACCCTGCGCTACCGCGCCGAGGTCGAACGGGCGATGGGCGGCTCCCACCGGGTGAACGACTTCTACCGGCTGTTCCTGGCCCCCGGCGTCGAACACTGCGGCGGCGGTACGGGCGCGACGCCGACCAACCCGCTCGGCGCGCTGGTCGACTGGGTCGAGCACGGCAAGGCCCCGGCCACCCTGGCGGCCGCGACCGCGGACGGGAAGCAGACCCGCGACCTGTGCGCGTACCCGCGGGTCTCGCGGTACAAGGGCTACGGCGACCCCGCCGTCGCGTCCAGCTACCGCTGCCGCTGACCTGTGCCGTGCGTGCCGACCCCAGCGGCACGCACGGCACTTCCCCCATGACGTACAGCGATCCCGTCGTCCGACCGACGCGAAGATGATCAACAGCTGCCTAGTTTTCGTGCCATGGCTCATTTTCTTCGCACCGCGATCCTCGGTTCAGCCGCTTTGCTGGCGACCGCGTGCTCCGCTTCCGCCGTTCCCGCGCCTCCGGTGACCTCCGCCCCTCCGCCCGCCGCGGCCTCGGGGTGGCCGCCCGCCCCCGTCGTGCCGCTGCCGTCCCAGCCGCCGCCCGCGCTCACCGTCGACGCGCCGCTGCCGGAACAGCTCGCGAAAGGCCTGGTCGTCCTGCGCTACCGAGCGGAAAACCTGCGCATCGTCCCGGTCTACGGCCCGGCCGCGCTCGACGTCTCGCCGCGCATCGGCCACATCCACGTGACGGTCGACGACGCGCCCTGGCACTGGGCCGACGGCAGCGGCGAACCGCTGATCATCCAGGCGCTGCCGCCCGGCCCGCACAAGGTGTGGATCGGGCTGGCCGACCCGACGCACCACGTCCTGGACAGCAAAACCGTCAGTTTCGTCGTGCCGGTGGGCGGCCACCACTGAGCGGACCGGCAGAATCGGGCGCATGCGACCAGCCGAGCGTTCCCGATGACCGATCTCGCCGACGGCAGGCTCAAGCTGCGCCATCTGCGCTACGTCGTGGCGATCGCCGAACAGGGCTCGCTGGTCGCCGCCGGCGAACGGCTGCACATCACGCAGCCGGTGCTGACCCGCGGGCTGCGCGAACTCGAGTCGATCCTCAAGGTCGAACTGTTCGAGCGCAGCCCGCGCGGGATGACGGCGACGCTGTTCGGCGAGGTCTTCGTCGACCACGCCCGGGCAGTGCTCGCCGAACTCCGCCAAGCCGGGCGGCATCTCGAAGAACTCGTTGACGGCCACGCCGGCACCGTCACGATCGGCACCTTCCTCGCCGGGGCGAGCGTGCTGCTGCCCCGCGCGGTCGCGCGAGTGAAAGCCGTCGCGCCCGACCTGACCGTCATCATCCGGCACGGCGGCCCGGAAGCGCTGTACGAGGCGCTGCTCGCGGGCGACGTCGACCTGGTCGTCGGCACGCTCGAACCGGCGAACAACGACCGGCTGCGCCAGCATCACCTCTACTACGAGCCCGCTCGCGTAGTGGCGCGCCGCCAGCATCCCGCGCACCGGCGGCCGGGGCTCACGCTCGCCGATCTGGTCGGCGAACTCTGGTCGATGCCGCCCGCCGACAACCCGCAGCGACGGCAATTCGAGGAACAGCTCCTGAGCCGCGGCCTCTCCACCCCGGCCAACCGCATCGAATGCGGTTCGTTCCTCGCCGTGCGCGCCATCGCGCTGGAGACCGACACCCTGGTCGTGATGCCGCAGCTCGTCGCCGACACCGAACCGGAGCTGTCCGCGCTGCCGATCGACCTCGGCATCGTGGAATCGGTCGGCGTCACGCTGCCCGCGGGCAGGCAGCTCACGCCGACGATGCTGCTCATGATGCGAAAACTGGACGAGGTCGCGGCCGAGATCCGGGCGACCATCAGCGGCTATACCCAACCGACATAGCCGAGCGCCAACGCGGCATTGGACGGGCATGACCACGGCTCCTAGCGTGTGAGTCATGGAAATGAATTCCTCCTGCTGCACCCCTTCCGGTTCCGGTTCCGCTTCCGCGACGATTTCGCGCCCGGTTCCGACAGTCGGCGGAAGTTTCCGGCTTATCGACGATTCCGGCACCGCGGTCACCGAACGTTCCTATTTCGGAAAATACCTCCTCGTCTTTTTCGGCTTCACGCATTGCCAGACCGTGTGCCCGCCCGCGCTGGCCCGGATCGACCAGGCGCTCGACCAACTCGGCGATCACGCAGATCGAGTGCAGGCCCTTTATGTCACGGTCGATCCGGAACGCGACACCCCGGAGGTCATGCGCGATTTCCTGGCGGCCAATCATCCGCGGATCACCGGGCTGACCGGGCCCGCCGCGGAAATCGAGGCGGCGAAGAAGGCCTACCACGTGCACTCCCGGCGCATCGACGACCCCGACGGCTACCGGACGCCACACAGCGCGTTCACCTACCTCATGGGCCCCGAGGGCGAATACCTCACCCACTTCGTGGATCCGGTGGACAGCAACGACATCGCCGCCGCACTTAAGTCCTGTTTGGCGGATCGGTGACGCCGACCGCCCCGGACATCTCGGGGTATCCGGCACTCGACGACAAGCAAGCGGGCCACGTCCAGCACGTGCGCAATCTGATCGCCCAGCAGGACAACGAATGGGCGAACATGGGCAGCATGCGGTGGGGCCAGGAATGGACCGACGCCTACCGCTACCAGCTGACCCAGATGGCTTACACGCTGGGTTTCGCGCATTTCCACCATCTTCCCGCCGCCCCCGGAGCGTTCCGGCCGGTGTTCGAGGAGATCATCCGGAAAATGCAGCTTCCGGAAGTGTGGGCGTACTGGCGCGAGACCAGCCGGGGAAGCATCCGCAACAACCCTGACCTCACCGAATTGCGCGAAGGCTGGCGCGATCCGGTGGTCAAGGAAAACATCATGTACAGCGGCCGGTTCTTCGCGATTCTCGGTATGCACAGCATGTTGTTCGACAGCGACCAGTACGACCGCGCAGGCGCGCTTTCCTTCCGCTGGGACCCGCTCTTCCAAGGACTCGGCGCCGAGATCTACGAGTACTCGCTCAGCTCGCTCGCCGACAACCTGTACTGGCAGATGGCGGAACAGGGCTGGTACGGCATCGTCTGCGAACCCAACTGCCTTTTCCTCGTCTGCAACCAGTTCCCGATCCTCGGCTTCCGGCTCCTCGACCTGCGCAAAGGCACGTCGGTCGCCGAGGAGGTCACCCGGAACTACCAGGCGGCGTGGGACGAACGGGGCATCCTCAACGAGTACGGCGAGTACTGGCGGCTCTGGCTGGTCGAACAGAACCGGCCGGAGATGCCCCTGGAAGGCGGCGGCAACGCCTGGACGGCGCTGAACCTGAACGCCTGGAGCCGCGACCTGGTGCACCGGCTCTATCCCGACCAGATCCGCGACGAGATCCGGCGCACCCCGGACGGCCTGGTCACCCTCGCCGAACCGACCGCGGCGCTGGAAGCCCGCAAGGCGCGCCTCGCCGGCCGGGAACCGGAGTTCACCCGCGACCTGGATTTCGCCTGGCGCGCCCCGGCTTTCGGCTATGTCGCGGCCTGTATGGCCGAGGTCGGCGATCACGAGAACCTGCGCGGCCTCCTCGGCTACGCCGACGCTTACCTGAACCCGACCTGGGAGAACGGAGGGCTGTTCTACCCGCGCGAGGACCGGTCGTTCGACGAGAACGGCAACATGATCTTCATGGACCGGCTGACCGGCAACGCGATGCTCGGCTACGCCCGGCTGAACGTCGCCGACGGACTGTGGAAGATGTATCACCATCCGTGGACCGCGGAACATTTCCGGGAGCCCGCGGTGACGGCGATCGAGGGCCCCGCCGAATTCGTCCGTGCCTGGTACGACCGGGAAAAGTCGTTGCTGGCACTGACTTTGCGGCCAGTGGCCGGGAAACCGGCCGACGTGACGCTGCGGATCGGCAACGTCGACCGGCCCTGGAAACTGTTCCGCGACGACGTGCTCGCCGCCGATTCGCCCGGCCTCCGCACCCGGTCGGAGGGGACCGACCTCGTCGTCAGTCTCCCGCTCGCCGTTCGAACCAATCTGACACTCTGTTTCCAGAAATGAGAAATCCGTGAAACTGGCCAATGTGGACGGCCGGGCCGTCCTGCTGACCGCCGAGGACAAGGGAATCGACGTCGCCAAGGCGTCGGGCGGCCTCTTCGGCCTCGGCTCGCTGTACCGCAACTGGACCGAATTCCAGGCTTGGGCGGAAAAGGTCACCGCCGAACCCGATGTCGTCTTCGCCCGGACCCAGCTGGGTCCGCCCTCCCCCGAGCCGCGGCAGATCGTCGCGATCGGACTCAACTACGACGCACACGCCGCGGAATCCGGTTTCGCCTCGCCCGACGGCCTTCCTCCGGTCTTCACCAAATTCGTTTCCGCACTGACCGGTCCCGACGCCGAGGTCGTCCTGCCGCCGGGCGGCAACGTCGACTGGGAGGTGGAACTCGTCGCGGTCGTCGGACAAACCGCGCACCGCGTCCCGGAATCCGAAGCGTGGGAGCACCTCGCCGGGGTGACGATCGGACAGGACCTCTCCGAACGGGTCTCGCAACTGGCCGGTCCGGCCCCGCAATTCAGTCTCGGCAAGTCTTTCCCGGACTTCGCCCCGGTCGGGCCGTGGCTGGTCACGCCGGACGAACTGGCGGACCGCGACGACCTGGCGCTCGGCTGCGCGGTCGACGGCGAGACCGTGCAGGACGGCCGGACCCGCGAGCTGATCTTCCCGGTCGCCCGGCTGATTTCCGCGCTGTCGCAGACGATCACCCTGTACCCGGGCGATCTCGTCTTCACCGGAACCCCGTCCGGGGTCGGTGTCGGCCGTACGCCGCAACGGTTCCTGCGGGCCGGGGAGGAACTGGTCAGCTGGATCGAAGGTCTCGGCGAAATGCGGCAGACCTTCGTCGCCGCGCTGGAGGACTGACATGGGGATGCACCGGCTGACCCGCGTCACCATGGGTGTGCCGAACGTCGCGGAAACCATTGCCTACTACGCCGATTTCGGACTCACCCACGTCGGCGACGGTTCCTTCACCACCCTCGAAGGCGGCGAGCAGCTGCGAGTGCGGTACGCGCCGTACCGGCAACTGCTCGAACTCGGCGTGGGAGTCGACGACGCCGACGACCTCGCCCGAACCGCGGCGCGCCTGAACCGGCTCGGCGTAGTCAGCACCGAGAGCTGCACCGCCGTCTGCGCGATCGAGCCGGTCTCCGGATTCACGGTGCGAGTCGAGATTTCGCCGCGGATCACGCAGAACCCCGTCCTGGCCACGCCGTACAACGGCCCCGGCCGCATCGAACGGTCAGGCCGCGCGCCCGGTGTCGTGCGCGAGTACCCGATCCGCCCGAAGAAACTCGGCCACTGCGTCGTGGGCACCACCGATCTCGATGCCACCATGCGCTTTTTCACCGAGGCACTCGGCTTCAAGGTCAGCGATTACATCGGGCACAAAGGCGCCTTCATGCGCTGCTCGGTGGATCACCACAACGTGCTGGCGCTCGCGGCCCCGGTGAACTTCCTGCACCACACGTCGTGGCAGGTCGACGACATCGACGACGTCGGCCGCGGCGCGGCGGCGATGCTGAACGGCCACCCCGACCGGCACGTGTGGGGCCTCGGCCGCCATCACGCGGGGTCCAATTTCTTCTGGTATCTCAAAGACCCGGCGGGGAACTTCAGCGAGTACTACGCCGACATGGACTGCATCCCCGAGGACGAGATCTGGACGCCGGAGGTTTTCGAAGGCGCACAGGGCTTGTTCAGCTGGGGCCCGCCCCCGCCGCCGTCGTTCCTCGAACCGGACGACCTCGGCGCGCTCATGACCGGTCAGCATTCCACCAAATAACCCCGAAAAGGAGAACAATCATGTCCACCGCACTGTACGTCCCGCAGATCCCGGACAACCTGAACATCCGCTTCGTCGAAAACCGCATCGTGGTCAACCGCCCGGCACAGGAGGTCTACGACTGGGTGACCACCTGGTCGAACCTGCCGAAGTGGCTGCCGATGGCCACCGGAACCGAAGTACGCCGCGGCACCGCGGACGTCCCCGCGGAACTCGGCGACGTGCTGCTCGAAACCATCGTCCCGGACCTGAACGAAAAGCCGAAGCTGTACACGGTCGTCGCGCGAGTGCCGGGCAAACTGTGGACAGTGGTCGGCCGCGACGTGCTCGACGACGGAACCCTGGCGCCGGCGATGCACGCGATCGCCACCTTCACCACCTTCGACCTCGGCGACGGCACGACGTTGTTCTGCCGCCTGTTCGAGCGCCTGGTCCCGCCCACCGAACCGGCAGGCCCGCACCCGGTCGAGGACTCGGCCCGCATCCAGCCCGGGCTGGAACTGCTGAAGGCGCACATCGAGGGCACTGCCGCATAAGCGCTGCCGAGGTACGTGAGGTTCCCTTCACGTACACCGCATTCGATTCCTCCGGTGCGGTCCGATGGCAGCACCGTGCCGACGGCCACCCGTACCCGCCGGTGGTCAGCCTCGACGGGACGGTGTGGATCGCCCACCGAGACTCGGACGATTACGTCCTGGCCGAACTCGACTTCGTCGGCGCGGTCCTCCGCTCGGTCGCGCTCGAGCACGAATAGCTCGGCGCGTTCGTCCTGCTGGCGGACGGCGTCTGCGTGTCTTGGCTTCCGATGGCTGGGCAGTCTGGCCGACCGCCATCCCGCTCGGTTCTCTGACACCAGAGGACACCGACCTCGCCGCGGCACGCTGGCAGCCACTGTTGATCGCTACCGACCGCATCGCGGCCGGTTTCTCGGACGACGCAGCGGACTCGGCCCCTTGGACGACGGACCCTGGCCGTGCGACGGCGGCGATCTCAACGGCAACCCGGTGAAGTATCAGTAGCCCTTACCGCACCACGGCATAGTCGCCACCGGCCCGGGCTGCCGCAGCATCGGCGTGCGTCGACGCGCTGGTCAGGAACCGCCCTCGGACGACGCGGATCCACGAACCGTCGAGCGGGAAGACGAGCGCGCCGTCGGTTCCGCGCAGCATCGAGCCCTTCCGCAGGTTGTCGAGAAACTCGATGATGTCGTGTTCGATCTCCTCGGCGAACTCGCGCTGGCGCTCCTGCGTGATGTCGTACAGATCGGTGTCGATGTCGTACGTGACAAGCTTGCCGGTCGCCGGGACCCGTGCCTCGAACTCCAGCCCGAGCCAGCGCCGCGGGTCGACGATCACCGTGGTCTGCCACGTTAACCCGCTGAGTTGCCATCTCACTGAGGTGTCGTCGGCGGTCACCTTCCAGGTGGTGGTCGCCCGCAGTTCGCGGAGGAAAGCTAGAAGTTTCTGGCCGGCCACGCAGGCCAGTCTATGCCGCAGGCGACCCAGAACTCCGAATGGCGACTCGCGCACGGCGTTGTGCGCCGCCCGGCCTCAAGGACGGGTCTCTGCCATACCACCAGGCTAGCGTTCGCATCTCAGGCCGCCGGGTCTGCGGGCAGCGGCAACGGACCGCTCCGGAACAGCGCCGCAGCCAGCAGCGCGCTGCAAAGGAAAACCGCCGCCGCGGTCCAGAACACCAGGTGGTATCCGGCGAAGGTCGCCGCGGCGAGGATTCCTGGATGTGCGGCCAGGTAGCCGGCGATCGCGGACGTCGTGAGCGAGCTGAACACCGCGGTTCCGACGGAGCCGCCGATCTGCTGGGCCGTCGTCACCAGCGCGGACGCCACCCCGGCGTCGTGCGGCCGGACTCCGCTGGTCGCGGCGTTCTGCACCGGGCCGAAGATGAAGCCGAAGCCGATCCCGGTGACGAGCAGGGCGGGCAGGATGTTCCCGGCGTAGCTCGAGTCCGCGCCGATTCCGGTCAAGATGACCATGCCGACGGCGGCGAGGAGACAGCCCAGCGGCACGATCGGCCGAGGTCCCCAGCGCGGCAGGAGCACCGCCCCGGAGAACACCGCTCCCGCCATGACCAGGCCGATCATCGGAAGGAACGCGACGCCGGTCTGCAGCGGACTGAACCCCAGCGTGTTCGCGAGATAGAAGGTGAGGAACAGGAAGATCGCGAACATTCCGGTCCCGGTGATGCCCAAGGTCAGGTACGCGGCGCCGCGGACCCGGTCGAGGATCACCCGCAGCGGCAGCAGCGGGTGGGCGGTGCGGCGTTCGACGACGACGAACGCGGCGATGAGCGCGACACCCGCGAGCACCGGTCCGAGCGTCCGGATGTCGTGCCAGCCGTTGCGTTCCGCGGTGCCGAGACCGAAGACGATCCCGATCAGGCCAAGCACCACCGCGGCCGTGCCCGCGACGTCGAGCCGGACCCGCTGCGGCCGGTCGCCGTCGCGGAGGAGAACTAGTCCGCCGGCGAACGCGAGAGCCGCGATGATCAGGTTGACGTAGAGGCACCACCGCCACGACAGGCCCTGCGTGAGGACACCGCCGAGCAGCAAACCCACTGCTCCGCCCGCACCGGAGATCGCGCCGAAGATGCCGAACGCGCGGCCGCGTTCCTTGGCGTCGTCTGCGAAAGTGATGGACAGCAAGGACAATGCGGCCGGGGCGAGCATCGCGGCGAACGCGCCTTGGCCGATTCGCGCGGCCAGCAGGGTCGTGAAGTTCCCGGCGGCGCCACCGACCGCGGAAGCGACGGCGAACCCGCCGACGCCGACGAGGAATAGCCGTTTCCGGCCGAAGTAATCGGAGAGCCGGCCGCCGAGGAGCAGGAGGCTGCCGAACGCGAGCGCGTAGCCGGTGAGCACCCATTGCCGGTAATCGGCGGGGAATCCGAGGTCGTGCTGCGCGCTCGGCAGGGCGATGTTGACGATCGTGGAGTCGAGGATGTCCATCAGCTGGGCGAGGCTCAGCACGACGAGCGTCAGCCAGCGGTACTGGTGGCGCACGGCGTTTCCGGGCGCGCTTCGGGGAGCCGACTGGGCGATCCCGGTCGGCGAGAGGTCAGAGTTCATGAAGTTCTCTCGATTGAGTTGGCCCGTCAGCCGGGCAGGAGGACGAGTTTTCCGCGTACCCGGCCCGATTCGCCGACGCGGTGCGCTTCCGCGACGTCGGCCATCGGGAACGTCTGCCCGACGGGCAGGGTGAATTTTCCGGCTTCCACCAGGTCGCCGAGTTGAGATAGCACGTACAGCGCGTGCCCGCCGTCGCCGCGGCTGAAGCGCACGCCGTGCTGCTGGGCACCGGCGAAGTCGGCGACCGTGATGACGTGCTCCGGACCGCCCGCGAGCTGGATCAACTCCAGCAGGACACCGCTTCCGGCGACGTCCAGCGCCAGGTCGACGCCGTCGGGTGCGAGCGCACGGACCCGGTCTGACATACCAGGTCCATAGGCGATGGGCTCGGCACCGAGCGAGCGCAGAAAGTCATGCGTGACAAGGCTTCCCGTGCCGATCACCCGCGCGCCCCGAGCCACGGCGAGCTGAACCGCAGCAGCGCCGACGCTGCCGGAAGCACCGTTGACGAGCACCGTGGCGCCGCTCTCGACGCCGAGTTGATCGAGCGCACGCGCGGCCGTCTCCGCCGCGGCGGGCAAGGCAGCCGCCTCGGCGAAACTGAGCGACGGCGGGATGGGCGCGTAGCAGGACAGCACGGTCGATTCCGCTTGTGCGCCACCGGAAGCGGAGAATCCGAACACGCGGTCGCCGAGCGCGACCTCCGTGACGCCCTCGCCGAGTTCGTCCACGACGCCCGCCGCCTCGTGTCCCATCGTCTGCGGGAGTTCCTGATCCATCAGGCCCTGGCGTTTCTTCCAGTCGCTCGCGTTGATCCCCGCGGCACGCACCGAGATCCGGACTTCGCCGGGGCCCGGATGCGGATCCGGGACGTCGGCGAGTTCGAGGACTTCCGGGCCGCCGAAGGTGCTGAACCGGACCGATTTCATGAGGCAATCCCTTCCCGGCTCGAGGCCGAAGATCGAAGAGGCAGGCACGGGAAGCCGTGACCGGCCCACCGGTGTGCGGACAGTTGCTCCGGACAAGGCCGCACGTCGGGTCCGCGCCGTTCTCATCGCCGCCCAGAGCGCGGCGAGTTCGGCATTCGGTTGCGGCCCCAGCGATTTCCCGACCTGCGGACCGGTCAGGTTGCCGAGGCCCGATCGCGGACGAGGACGCCTGGGCCGGAATCCGTCCGAAATTCCCCGGCGTCAAGTACGTACTCCCAGGTACGAGGCGGCTGAGGTGCCAGGGCACCCACGGGCACCGCGGCGAAGGGAATGCCGCGGAAGCCCGAGGGGGTCCCGCGCACCTGGCCGTGCGAGGTCTTCGCCACCGGCCGCTCTGTCCATACTTCCACGAACACCGTTCTATCAACGAACAGTGTTCTTGTCAACGCGCGGAGAACCCCGCCAGGACGGTTCCCCGACCCGGTCAGCTCCCGTTGGACCATGCAGACAGGTCCGTGAAGGACTCCTTGAGGGAATCTGATTCCCTCGAGGAGTCCTTCACGGACGGCAAACCCGGCCCGCGACCAATCGCCTAGCGACGCGCCAAACCGTCGATCATCACTTCCAGCGTGAAGTCGAACCGGTCATGACCCTCACCCGCCGTCAACTCGACGGCATGGCTTGCGGTGTAAGGAAAATCCTCCGCGGGCAGCGAAGCGAGCCGCCGCTGCATCTCGTCCCGTCCGACGACCCACACGGCGTCCTTCTCCGCCACCCGCCGGCGCACGATCGAGGTCTCGAGGCAGTAGGCGGCCACGTAGAGCAGCAGGGAATCCACACCCCACGCCGCAGCCTGCGCCGGGACGCCCCCGTTCAACAGGATCGCCAGCATCCCCTCGTTGAGCCGCGCGGTGTCGAGGTCGGTGGGTGCCACCGCGAACGCGGCACCGGAGATCCCGGGGTAGGCCAGGTAGAGGTCGCGCAGCTGGACGCACACGTCGCGGATCTGCTCACGCCAGTTCGCGGCGTCCGGCTCCGGCAGGACAATTCTCGTGCACAGCCGCGCGATGAGCAGCTCGTCGAGGTCGGTCTTGTTGACGACGTGCGCGTAAAGCGAGGCGGGACCGGTGTTCAGCGCGTCGGCCACCCGGCGCATGGACAACGCCTCGTACCCCTCGGTGGCGATGATCTCCAACGCGGCGTCGACGACCTGCTCGACAGTGATCGGCACCGTGCGCCGCCGGGGTTTCGTGCTGGCTCCGGGTTTCGGTGGCTGGTGCCGTGCTGCGCGCCGCTCTTTGGGGTCCACCGGTGCACTTTATCCCGGAGTGTTCGTTCGCCGAACACTGTTCGCCTGACTTGCTCGCCATATGCAGATCATCGGTATATGCTCCCGTCATGAGTGACACAGCCCTGCGCGAGCCGACCTTCTTGGTGCTCACCGCGCTAGCTGCCCAGCCGCAGCACGGGTACGGCGTGCTGCGCGATGTCGAAACGATCTCCGACGGCCAGGTCAAGCTGCGAGCAGGCACCTTGTACGCCGCGCTGGACCGGCTTCACGCGGAAGGCTGGGTGGAAGTGGATCGCGAGGAAGTCGTGGACAGCAGGCTGCGCCGCTACTACCGCCTGACCGAACCGGGCGCCGCGCGGCTGGCCGCGGAAGTTCAGCGACGGCAACGTCACACGACTGCTGCCGAACAACGGCTTCAGCTCCGCAGCGCAGGAGGACTGGCGTGAGCGACCTGGAGCGACGCTACCGACGGCTGCTGGCTTTGTACCCGCGCGCGCACCGAGCCGCGCACGGCGAAGAAATGCTGGGAGTACTGCTCGACGGTGCCGAAAACCGAAGCACGCCAGGGGTTGCCGAAACGTTCGACCTCGTCTGGGGTGCCGTCCAAGTCCACTGGCGACACGCTTTGCGCGGGCACTCCCGGCGAGACACGTTGGCGATAGTCAGCCTGCTGGCACCGGTGCTGTTGCTGACCGGAGCCGCCTCCACCGTCCGCGAGATCCGGAGCGTGGCCCGGCTGGACGGGTGGCCGCTGCGGATGTGGCTGGGAGCGCTCGCCGACGTCCCGGTGTGGTCGGCTTGGCTGGCCGCCGTCGCGCTCGGCGTGTGGGGGATGCGTCGCGCCTCGGTGATCCTCGCGTGGGCGGCTAATGCCGCCTTGATCACTGTCACAATCCTCGACCCCGCCCGGCATTGGTCGGTGGACGTGACTCCCGGCTGGGTGCTGCTCAGCGTTTTCGCGGCCCTCGCGATGACTGCGTCCCCGGGGCCGCGCCATGGCTTGGCTTTACTAGGCCGCTTGCGACTGTCCATCCTCGTCGGCACGGTCGTTGTGCTGCTTGCGCTTACGACAACCGCTCGCGGAATGCATCTGCCACTCGCCCAATTGGTGCAACTAGTGGTGCTCGTGATCGGTGTCTTCGCCGCTTGCCGCCTCCGCACCCGAAGTGGGCGTCGTGCCGCTTTGGTCCTTCTTGCGCCGCTTGTCGTGGTACCGGTCGTGGCGCGGTTGCTCGGATACCTGGACGTTTACGCGGTTCTGCCGCTCGTCCTTTACGCCACACCGGTAGTCGTCACCTTCGGATTCGGCGTCCTGCTTCATCGTTTCGACCGGAATTCCCGCCCGAACCGGAACTGAACCAGCGCTCACCTGGCCCGGCGAGTACGGCGGATCCACCACCCAGCGCCGCCAACACCAGCGCCGCCCAGCCAGAGAACAAGATGATGGCGCAGGAGCACGGCGGCGAACTGGCCTGCCACGCCAGTAATGATGCCGACCGCGACCAGAGCCGTCACCAGCACCATCGCAAGGGCGAGCAATGCGTGCCGCCGGATCGCCGGATCACGTACCCAGCCGTCGACCGTGCTCGCCCAGTTGTGCGTCGGCCGGCCGTCCCTCTCCTCTGCGATACGGCGCTCGGTCGGCATAGTCGGGACTCCTCCGGGGTCGGTGCCTTTGACAGCTACCGAACGAATGGGGAACCGCCGATCTCATTTCAGCCAGACCTGTGCGGCGGATGCGGCCCCCCGGAGTCTCCGACTCCCGGGGGCCGCACCTGTCATGCCGACGACATCAACACGATATGTCGACGGCGATCCGCCGGAATACCGAGGCGAGGCCCCCCGCCCTCGTCACAGCAACCGTCAACAGTGCCAATGCTGCTGATACCCGCAGCAGCAGCACTACTGATTCCGAACGGGCTATCATTTTTTCCTTTCCTGGCGAGGAACCGCCGTACACCCGGCATAGGCAGTTCCGTTTCTCGGACACGAGGAGCCTTGCGCTGTCCGCTACGCGGACCCGATCAGCGAGTTAGGAAGCGTCGAGAGCAGCGACATACATCGCCGCGTCCCGGTCTCCGGACTCGGCAGCACGGTGCCACCACACGGCCGCGTCCTCGGGTAGTTCCAACAGTTCCAGCAACTCCGCGACTCGGCGGGCCGCATCGCCTCGTCCTCTGCCGGCCTCCCGCAAGGAGCAGGCCAGTTCGGCGTAAGGCCATCTGCCTTGATCAAGCGAGCAAGCGCCGGCGGGATCGCCCGGGAAGGCCGTCCCGCCGGCGCCGCGCACCTGCGCGGCATTCGAATCCGCTGAATCCAGTGCGGCGCGAATGCTGCGCAGGTGCGCGTTCTTTGCCAGCTGATCTTGCCGAGCCGGGGCGTCAACGTGGTCGTAGCCGAAGCCTACGCCCACAGCATCACCCCTTCTCTTCCTTCATGCCAGGCCGGATGCCAGCATCCGCAACTGCTTCCTGGCGCTCGACAGGTAATTGCTGACCGTGCCCGGAGCCAGCTTCAGCAATTCGGCGACTTCCGCCGCCTTGAAGCCGCCGACCTCGCTCAGGAAGAAAATCTCCCGGTGCCGGTCGGGGAGGCGCCGGAGAAACTCCAGCACCACAGCACGATCGATAGTCCGCTGGTCCGGATCCAGCATCGCGGCCTCCGGCCGCGCCGCCCGGGCGATCAGCTTGCGCTCCCGAACCTGGCGCCGCCGATGGTCGAGAAACAGATTCCTGACCACCGTCACCGCGAACCCGATGCTCCACGTCACTTCCGCGGTCCCGGTCAGGACGATCGACCACATCTTGACGAACGCGTCCTGAACCAGGTCCTGCGCGAGTGCCGTGTCCCCTTCCGTGAACCTCTTCGCAGCAGCCAGTGCTGCGTCATAGGCCTCGTCAATGAACGCATCGAACGCTTCGCGGACCCTCGTCCGGTCGCTCTTGCCGCCGCACAGGGCGGACGGACGGCACGACCAGACCCCCGGAGACCCGTGGCACGGGAATTCTCCAGGCTCACCACCGGCACAACTCATCACCGGCGAACTCCTCACTCGCGGAACTGGCCCACCCGCCCGGGTGACGGGCGGGGAGGCAATGAGCTCCTCGACTCCCTAACGTCTGGGGACCCGGCGATCTTCACCTCCGAGCCCCGCGTCCGATCGGGTGACCTCGCGAGTCACCAAGCGCAAGCCCTTCTCGCGAATGGTCCGGAGTGAGAGCACTGTCGTGAGCGCACGCGCGGGGCGATGCCAGGCACCGGATTCCGCGATTCCGCCCTCCCCGCCCCGGCCGTTGTGATTGACTGACCGGCACGAAGCGATCGCGGGTCCGAAGGGGTACCGAGGCCATGACGCAGTGGGTCAGCATGCCGGTCGGCGGCGGCGACGCCATTCTTTTCGAAACCGATGCCGCTGACGGCGTGAGCCGGGCCGCCAGGGGGAACCAGCCGGTCGGCCGGGGTCCGTCGATCGAGCAGGCTTCCGAGTCGGTCCAGGAGGCGCTCCAGCGGATCCGGCCCGCGGCCGAGGCCGTGCTCGCCGAGTTCCGGGCGATGGAGCAGCGGCCGTCCAAGATCAGCCTGCAGTTCGGCATCAAGGTCACCGGCGAGGCGAACCTGGCGATCGCCAAAACCGCGGGCGAAGCGAATTTCACGGTCAGCATGGAGTGGACCGCGCCGTCGTCATGAGCGCTGATCCGCTCGTCGCGGCCGTCGTCCGGATCAGCGGGGCGGCCGGGGTCGCCGGGGCCGGGTTCCTGGTGGCTCCCGGCCGGGTCGCCACGTGTGCGCACGTGGTGGCCGCGGCGCTCGGCGAACTCGGGGACGCCAAGCGCCCGGACGGGCTCGTGCAGGTCGAGTTTCCCCTGCTGGCAACGGGTTCCCCGATTCCCGCGCGCGTGGTCGACTGGCAGCCGGACAGCGGCGACGGGGCGGGCGACGTCGCGGTGCTCCAACTGGAAGAGCCCGCCCCCTCCGGCGCGCTGCCCGCTCCTTCGCGGATCACCGACGACGTCCGCGGGCATTCGTTCCGCACGTTCGGGTTCCCGTCCGACCAGGACGCCGGGATCTGGATCGAGGGCAGGCTGCTCGGCGCGCAGGGCACCGGCCGGATCCAGATCGAGACCGACGCGCGGCAGTGGCGCATCGAGCCCGGGTTCAGCGGCGCGCCGGTGTGGGACGACGACGCGAACGGCGTCGTCGGCATGGTCGTCACCCGGGCCAACCGCCACGACACCACCGCGCACCTCATCCCCACCACCGCGCTCGGCGACGCCTGGACCGTCGCGGCGGAAAACCCTTACCGGGGACTGAAACCTCTCGAAGAGCGAGACGCCGCGCTGTTCCACGGCCGCGACGCCGAACTGGCCGAGCTGACCGAACAAGCCGCCCGGCAAGACCTCGTCGTCGTGGCCGGTCCGTCCGGTTCGGGCAAGTCGTCGCTGGTCCGCGCCGGTCTGCTGCCCCGCCTCCGCGCCGCGGGCGCGCGGGTGCTCGACATCCGCCCGAACACCGGGACCGAACCGGTCGCCATGTTCGCCGCCGCGATCGGGCAGCCGGTCGAAGACCCGGTGGCAGCGGCGAACGCGCTCGTCCCCGACGGAGCCGCGGTGCTTTTCGTGGACCAGTTCGAGGAGATCGTCGTCGCGGACCGCGAGGGCGCGCGCCGGTTGCTCGAACTGCTCACCCGGATGATCGCGTCGCAACGACGGGCACCGGGCGAACCGGCCCCGCTGCGGGTCGTGCTCACCTTGCGCGCCCGGTCGCTCGACTCGCTCATCACCCGCGAAACCGCGGACCGGCTCAACAAGGCTGTCCGCTTCCTGCAGCCGATGTCCCGCGACGAGCTGTCCGAGGCGATCACCGGACCGGCCGCCGAGGTCGGCGGTCTCGCCTTCGAATCCGGCCTGGTGCCGCGCATCCTCGACGACGCGATGGACCAGCCCGGCACGCTGCCGCTGGTTTCCCTGGTGCTGGAACGGCTTTGGCAGCAACGGCACGGCGGCTGGCTCACCCACGCGGCTTACGAAAAGCTCGGCCGGGTGCCCGGCGCACTGGGCCAGGCCGCCGACGAAGCGCTCGAAGCCCTGCGTCCGTCCGAAAAGGACGCTGCGCGCAGGCTGCTCGTCCAGCTCGCGAGACCGGACGGCGACGCGGGATTCGCGCGGCGTTCGGTCCGGCTCGGCGAACTCGGGCCGGACCTGCGGGACATCGCGCACGAACTCGCCGCCCGCCGCCTCGTAGTGCTCGACGACGACCAGCGCGCGGACCTCGTCCACCAGGCGTTGATCGACTACTGGCCCCAATTGCGGGACTGGCTCGCCGAAGACCGGGATTTCCTGGTCTGGCAAGCGGACCTGCGGCAGGACATCGACCAGTGGGAGCAGTCCGACCGGGACCACGGCGGCCTGCTGCGCGGCGCGGCGCTCGCCACTGCCCGGCAATGGCTCGCCCAGCGCGGGTCGGATATCGCCGCGCCGCACAAGGAATACATCGAGCGCAGCTACGCCGCCGAACGACGCGGCATCCGGCGCTGGCGCATCGTCACCGCCGTCGCACTCACCTTGGCACTGGCCGCGAGCGTGCTCACCGTCGTGGTACTGCGCAATCAGGCGACCATCAACGACAATCTGCACACCGCCAACGCCATCCTGCTGGCTCAGGAATCCTTGCGCGACGCGAACGGGCAGGACACGTCGGCATTGCAGATGGCACAGGCGGCGTGGCGGGAAAATCCGCACAGCAGCGAGGCTTATGGCGCGCTGCTGCAGCAGGAGCTCTATTGGCGGGGGATCGACCGGATCCTTCCGCCGCAGCACATCGCGGCGACGGACCGGATCGTGTCCACTGCGGACGGTCAGCGCATGATCATCAAATCCGCCGATCCCACAACGCCGGTCACGCTCTGGCAAGGGCTGCCCGGACCCGCGCCCCAGTCGCGCGCACTCGCCGTCAACCCCACCTCCTCCCTGGAACTGAGCCCGGACGGCAGGCTGCTCGCCGAGTCCGGGAACGAGCCCGGGGTCAAGATCTGGGACCTGGACGGCTCCGCCCCGCCGGTCGTCCTCCGGGCTGGCGACGCGACAGCGTTCGAATCCGTGGCGTTCAGCGCGAACGGCCGGTACCTCGTGGGAGTGCCCAACGAGACTGCCCGGCCCCGCCTCCTCCAGGTCTGGGATCTCCACACCCGCCACGCGACCTCGACCTCGCTGCCAGCCAGCCTGGCGACGGGCATGGTGAACACGGTGTACCCGACCGACGACGGACGCCAGGTCGTCCTGTTCGAGCAGCCTAGCGACCCCCACGCCAAGAACCAGGCAGTGGTGCGCGACGCCGCGACCGGCGCGCTGATCCGCTCGCTCGGCCAGGGCGTTCTCGTCGGCCACGGCCGGAAGCTCGCCGCCTGCGACGGCGAAACAGTCACCTTCCTGGACGTTTCCGGCACCCGGTCGGGACAGCTGGCGAACGGCGTCGACTGCTCCGGAATGGACATCGACGTCACCGGGCAGTTCCTTCTGCTGAACAAACCCGGAGCAGGACCGCTCGGGGCCGTGCACTGGGCGGACGGAAAGCGGTACTTGTTCGCCGATCCCTCGGTGACGGTCAATTGGGCAACCGCGCACACCTCGCCGGCCCCGGTCCTCCTCCCCGCCGCGGACGGCCGGTTGACCGCGCTGACCGTCCGGAACGGGACGATGCAGCTCAGCGCCGTGCCCACGACGGACGCCAAACCCGCCAACGCCACCTCGTGGAACCCGTCCGCCCGGTCGCCGGACGGCCGGCAGTGGGCAGCCCGCACCGACGCCGGAGAACTCGCCCTCCTGGACGCGCATCAGCAGGTGCTGAAGCAGGTCTCAGTGCCCGCGCCGACCGCGCTTTCCTTTGACCCGAGCGGAAAACACGTCCTGGCCGTCAGCGAGGACGGCACACTGCGGACCTACCGGGCGGACGACCTCGTCCTCGAACACGAAGCGCCGCTTCCTGGCGACCCGGACCCGAACGACGACGGCACGATCATCGCCGTCCCAGGACAGAGCGTGGTCGTCCTGCATGCGAAAACTGTCACGTTCTGGGATCCGGCCACCGGGCAGCAGACCGCGCCGCCGCTGCCGCTGACCACGCAAGCCGATGTCGCCAAGGCGAAGGCGAGACCAGGACATCCCGGGCAGATCTTCGTCTACGGCGGGAAAACGGCCGCGGTGTGGGATCTCCCGAGCCGGAAAGCGATCGAGACGTTCCGCTCGGACTTCTTCCCGGGCGCCCCGGCCATCGACCCCACCGGCTCGTTCGCGGCCATGGTCAACGGGGTGGTCAGCGGCGTGGTCCTGCTCGACCTCAACGCGAACCGGATGCTGCCGACGATGCCCGCGTCGATGAACACCCTGTACGGCATCGACGGCGACTACCTGTTCGGCGAAGCCACCCTGGACTTCCAGGTGTGGCACTGGCCCGACCACAAGCTGGTCACCGACATCCAACTCGGCGACGGATCGCTCAACCGGGCCGTCGAGAACGGAAACCTGGTGCTCGACACCAGACCGGGCCCGCGGCCGTCGGTCCCGCTCGACGGCGCCGCCTGGATGCGGCACCTCTGCGGCATCAACGACCGGGACTTCACCCCGGCCGAGAAGACCCTTCTGCCCGCAGGTGCGGAGCAAAGCCGGCCGTGCGCCTAAGACTGCCCTTCCAGCCACTCAATCCCGGCCGTCGAGGCACCGCGAAACCGCTCAGAACACCGCGACCGGATTGACCGGCACCCCCGTCAGCCCGAGGATCCGGGGCGGAGCCGCGACGAACAGGAAGCTGTACCGCCCCAGCTCCGCGCACACCGCGGCCAGGTCGTCGGCGTCCACCGCGTCGATCAACGGCATCCCCAGCCGAGGGAGGGCGACCCCGTGCATCGCGGGAGGCGAGCACACCGGCGGGTAGGCGTCCGAGAGATCCCCGGCGTACAGAGACACCCCGCGGTCGTGCATCCACGGCGCCGCGTCGAGGCTCATGCCGGGCATGGGGTTGCCGCGGTACCGGGTCCGCACCCAGCCGAACCGCGCGACGAGGGCGTCACCCGGTTCGACGTGGACGTTGAACCGTTCCTCCGCGGCCTCGAGGTCCTGCGCGGTGAGCGCGCGGTCGGCGGGAACCGGACCGTCGGCGCCGAAATCGAGCAGGATTCCCCTGGTCACGATGCCTTCGGCGAACGCGGTGGTGGAGCCGTGCACGACGCCGCCCATCGTGACGCTCTCGTTCGCCGGGCGGCCCGGATACACCTGGCCGGCCTGCGGGATGTGCGCCAGCGCGTCCAGATGCGTGGACAGCGTGTGGTGGTTCGTCACGGTCAGGGCGTCCGCGTACGCGATCGCGGGGCTTCCGGTGTACAGCATCATCTGCTGGACCGGGGATTCCTCGGCGGTCCGCGGCGGGAAGGGACCGCTCAGCACCGGGGCCGGCTTGATCGGCACCGCCAAGGACACCGAACGTCCGGTGCGCACCTCGCGCGCGGCTCGTTCGCGGACCTCGTCGGTGATCAGGTTCAGCGTGCCGAGTTCGTCGTCGGAGCCCCAGCGGCCCCAGTTGCTCGGCAGGTCGTTCCGCTCGCTCATGGTCGTGATCGTACGGAGAAACTACTGCTGCTCGACCGCGTACGAGGCGTAGGAACGGCCCCACGCCGCCATTGCGTTCAGCACCTCCTGCGCGTTCTCGCCCAGGTCCGTCAGGCTGTATTCCACCTTCGGCGGCACCTGCGGGTACACGACGCGGCGCAGCAGACCGTCGGCTTCCAGTTCGCGGAGTTGGCGCGTCAGGACGCGGTCGGTGAGATCTGACAGCAGGCGCGAGAGTTCCCCGAAGCGCAGCACGCCGTGTTCGGCCAGTGCGTGCAGGATGCTCGGCTTCCACGCGCCGCCCAGCACCATCGTCGTGATCTCGGCGGCGCAGCTCGTTCGCCACGCTCGTACGGCCTTTTCCGTTTGCGGGCGCATCCGGCCTCCTCACTATCCATTCGGTCAGTACTGGACGGCAAAGTCCGTACTTGTCGATCGCGGGGGTGTCCGGACAGGATCGTCGCATGGCGTTGACCCGGGTGGAGCCGCGGCGCGGGCTCGTGCTGATTCCGTTGCTGGCTGGGGTTCTCGGCGGAAGTCTCGCCCTCGGCATGGTCAACACGGCACTGCCGCGGATCGCGGACGAACTGCGGGTGTCGGCGTCGGCGCGGGCGTGGATCGTCGACGTGTACCCGCTCGCGCTGGCAGTCGCGATGGTCGGGGCGGCTCGGGCGGGCGACCGCTACGGGCGGAAGCGCGTGCTGCTGCTCGGGGTGAGCGCGTTGGCGGCGCTGAACGCCGTGGCCGCAGCCACCACCAGTTCGGTCTTGCTCATTGTGTGCCGCGGATTGCTCGGGGTGGCCAGCGCGTTGATTCTGGCCGGGGTAGTTGGCACGATCGGGTCGCTCTTTTCCGGGCGGGATCTCGCGTTCGCCAACGGGATGTGGGTCACCGTGCTGGGAACGGGCAACGCGCTGGGACCGGTCGTCGGCGGATTGCTCACGGAAGGGCCGGGCTGGCGCTGGGTTTTCCTCGCGCTGGTGCCGCTCGCGGTGCTCACGCTCGCGTTGGCGGTCTGGTTGCTGCCCGAATCGGTCGGGCAGTCGGCTGCCGGGTGGGAGATTCCGAGCCTGCTGTGGTCGGTGGCGGCGATCGGCGGGATTGTGTACGGGCTGCAGGACATCACCGTCGCACCACTGCGCGGGATGGTGTTCATTGCGGCTGGTGTAGTTGCCGGGATGGTGTTCGTGCGCAGGCAACTTCGGCTTCGGCAACCGTTGTTGCAGGTCCGGTTGTTCCTGCGGCCGGGTTTCGCGTCGGCGTTCGCGCGGATCGTCGTTTCCGCCGCGACCGCCGCCGCCTGCCTCTACCTCGTCAGCCTCGAACTCCAGCACACGCAAGGGCAAACGCCGATCGAGGCAGGTTTCGCACTCGCTCCGCAAGCCGTGGCTACCGCGGTCGGCGGCTTGGTCGCACCATTCAGTGTGAACTGGCTGCGCAGCCGGACATCCACGTCCATTGCGCTAGTGATCCAAGCTGTCGGGCTCGCCGCGATCCCGTTGAGTCACACGGTGTTTCCGGTCGCACTGGTCGGGTTCGGCTATGGCGCGATCGGCACCTTGGCGACCACCGCCCTGTTCGAGGCCGCGACCGCCGAGCACGCGGGCGCGGCCGGGGCGACGCAGGAGATGGGTTTCGCCATCGGCGCGGGCGGCGGGGTCGCGGTGTTCAGCACCATCGCCAATCTCGGCGGCGGAACGGGATTCGCCGCCGCGTTGATCGCGGCGGGAGCAGTCACGCTCCTCACCGCGATCCGCTGACCACCGTTTCCTCCACTGTGGACCCGAGCTCCACCCACCTCGTCGCCCCGATGGTGCGCAGGAACGGGAGATCGTGGCTGACCACGATCAGCGCGCCCGCGTACGACTTCAGCGCCTGCGACAACTGCCGAACGCTCGCCAGGTCCAGATTGTTCGTGGGCTCGTCCAGCAACAGCAGTTGCGGCGCAGGTTCCGCCAGCAGCAACGTCGCCAGCGTGGCCCGGAAACGCTCCCCTCCGGATAGGCTCCCGGCCGGTTGATCCGCCCGGCTGCCGCGCACCAGGAACCGTGCGAGCTGAGCGCGGATCTCGTTGTTCGACGCGGAAGGCGCCGCCCGGGCCACGTTCTGCGCGGCTGACAGCGTGTCGTCGAGCAGATCGAGGCGTTGCGGCAACCAGCGCACCGGCACCGGCAGCTTGACAGTCCCCGACCGCGGCTCGATCGCCCCGGTGATCGTCTGCAGCAACGTGGTCTTGCCGGAACCGTTCGGCCCGACCAGCGCGATCCGCTCCGGCCCGCGCACGGCGAGGTTCACCGCGAGCCCGTTCCGAAGCTCCACATCGGACAGAGTGAGCACTTCTTTCCCGGACGGCACCGAGGTTTCCGGCAGATCGATCCGGATCTCGTCGTCGGCGCGGATCGCCTCCTCCGCTTCCTTCACCCGGTCCTTGGCCTCCGCCACCTTGTCGAGGTGCATCGTGCGGTGCTTGCCCGCGGCGATTTCCGCGTCCTCCTGGCGTTTGCGCATCCGCACTTTGGGCTCGCGCTTGTTCTCCCACTGTTTCCGGCCGTACCGGGCCCGCCGGTCCAGCTTCGTCCGCGCCTCGATCAGCTCGCGCTGCTGCCGTTTGAGATCCGACTCCGCAGCCCGCAGCATCCGCGAAGCCGCCTCCTGCTGGACGGCCACCGCCGCATCGTAATCCTCCAGATTGCCGCCGTAGAACGTCACCTCCCCGGACCGCAGATCTCCGATCCGGTCGACGTGGCGCAGCAGCTCGCGATCGTGAGATACCAGCACCAGCACGCCTTTCCACGCCCGGACCGCCTCGCCGACCAGCCGCCGGGCCCGCAGGTCCAGGTTGTTGGTCGGTTCGTCGAGCACGAGCACGTCCGGCTGCCGCAGGAGCTGCGCGGCAAGCCCGAGCAGGGTCAGCTCGCCGCCGGAGAGCTCCCCCGCCCGCGCGTCGAGGGCGACGTGCGAGAGGCCGAGCTGATCGAGCGTCGCGCGGGTGCGCTCCTCGACGTCCCACTGGTCGCCGACGGTCGCGAAATGGCGTTCGGCGGCGTCCCCGCGTTCGATCGCGGCCAGCGCGGATCGGACCTTCGCCACGCCGAGCACGTCGTCGACGCGGCGTTCGGCGGCGAGGATCAGGTTTTGCGGCAGGTAGCCGAGGTCGCCGGACACGCTGATCGAGCCTGCGGTCGGCCGCAGTTCGCCGGCGACCAGCCGCAGGAGGGTGGATTTCCCGGACCCGTTCAGGCCGATCAATCCGGTGCGGCCCTCAGCGATGGCGACGGAGAAGCCGTCGAAGACGACCTCGCCGTCCGGCCAGGCGAAACTGAGCTCCGAGCACACGATGGAAAAAGACATAGGCGTAACTCCCCGTTCGCAAGCGGACGCAAGAACGTGGAGACACCGCGGCGCGGGCAGGGGAGGCGATTTCAGGGTGCCGTCATCCGAGGCCAGACGCGCGACGGGCGGAAGAGCCCGGGATCGCGGTGTCTTTACACCTCAGAAGATCAATGCACCTCTCCGATGAACGGCGACAACTGGCGACAGCTTACCCAGCGGGCCGGGCCCCGCGCCAGCGAATTAACGCGGCTCACGCTCCGCGGTGTGTGAAGGGAACCCTGCGGGAATCAGCTTCCCTCCGGATTCCCCTCACGTACCCGCGTGGCGTCAGTGGCCGTGCTTCCCCGGCGCCGCGCTGCCGGTGTACTCGGCGAGCCCGGAGATGAGCTCCGCGATGTCCGGCACGTTCGCGAACCGGCTCCGGTGGACCTCGGCGATCTTCGCGCCGGTCTCCGGGTCCGGGTCGTCGGTGATGTCGGACGACATGAACTCCTCGACCAGCGGCAGCCCCACCCGGTCCAGTTCGAGGTGCGCGGGGTGGTTCATGTACTCCGCGTACCCCGCGATGTCCTCGATCACCAGGACGGCGCCCAGTTCGTACTTCCCGCCGAAATCCGGGCCGACGACGCGTGCCTTCACCGCCGGGATCCGGTCGAACAGCTCGCGCATCGTCGCGGCGAGTTCGGTCTTTTCCGCCGCGGTGACTTCGGGCTTGAGGGTGAAGCGAATGCTGTGGTAGATCATCGGAATTTCCTTTCAGAGGGCCGCGAACGCGGCGGAGTAGTCGAGCGCGAAGTCGGTGAGGTCACGGGCGGGGCGTCCGGTGAGGTCGGCGACGGCGGGGTCCACCTCGGCGGCCTCGCCGCGCGCGTAGTGGGCGTAGTCCTCGACCAGACCGCCGATCTGCCACGACGGGAGCAAACCGTTGAGCGCGGCGGCGAACTGGTCGGCGGATGCGTCGTGGAAGGCGATGTCCCGTCCGCTGACGGCGGAGAGCGCGTCGGCGATCTCGGCATGGGTCACCGCGCGCGGACCGGTGAGGGTGTAGGTGCGGCCGGAGTGTCCGTCAGTGGTCAATACAGCAGCGGCGGCGGCTGAGATGTCACGGGTGTCGATGGCGCTGACCGCCGCGTCGCCGATGGGCGCGGCGATGAAGCCCTGCGCGATGGTGGCGGAGAAGTTGAGCAACGCCTGCAGGTAGAGGTTGGGACGGAGCACGGTGTAGTCGAGCCCGAGCTTCGCGACGTGTGCCTCCACCTCGGCGTGCCAGCGCAGGAAACGCACCGGCGAATCGGCGCGGGCGGCGTACTGGGAGAGCAGCACGAGCCGGTTGACACCGGCGTCGCGAGCCAGGTTCGCGAACTGAATCTGCAGTTCAGCCGCGTCGGGGGCGGAGGGGCTGTTGAGGAAGACCGCGTCGACCCCCTTCAGCGCCACCGCGAGCGAGGCCGGGTCGCGCAGGTCGGCGACGACGGTCTCGACGCCGTCGACGGGACGTCCCCTGGTCATGGCGCGGACTGCGCTGCCGCGGGCTTGCAAAGCGGGAATCAGCGCGGACCCGACGGTCCCGGTCGCGCCGGTGACGAGCACGGTGTCCATTGTGGAACTTCCTTTCCTCCGGTGGCCTGTTCCCACCTTCGCTCGGACGCCCCGCCGCTCGCGTCGGTGACAATCGCCTACTTCGCCTACCCCTAAGGTTTCGCCTATGCCCACGACGCCCTCCCTCATCGGCCGGCACGACGAGATCGACCGCCTTCTCGCGCTGGTCCGCGCGGCGGAGCGGGGCGAGGGCGGGGTGCTCGTGCTGCGCGGCGAGGCGGGCATCGGCAAGAGCGCGCTGCTGGGCTACGTCGAGCACGCAGCGGAAGGGTTTCAGCGCATCCGCGCGTCCGGGTCGGAGTTCGAGGGAGAGATGCCGTTCGCGGCGCTGCACCAGCTGTGCGTTCCGCTGCTGGCCCACCTCGACAGCCTCTCGACGCCTTACCGCGACTCGCTCCTCGTGGCGTTCGGCCTTGCCGAGGGCACGCCGGACCCGTTCCGCGCCGGGCTCGCCGCCCTCGAACTGCTGGCCACGGCCGCGGCGGAACGTCCGTTGCTGTGCGTGATCGACGACGCGCACTGGCTGGACCCCGCCTCGGCGCGCGCGTTGACGTTCCTGGCCAGGCGCATCTCGGCGGAGCCGATCGCGATGGTTTTCGCCGCCCGCGACCAGGAGCCGGTCCCCGGGCTCGACGAACTGCCCGGGCTGACCGTCGGCGGGCTCAGCGACGCGCACGCCCGCGAGCTGCTGGCCGGGGAGAAGACCGTGACCCTGGACGAGCGGGTGCGCGATCGCCTGCTCGCCGAGGCCCGCGGCAACCCGCTGGCCCTGATCGAGCTGCCGAAAGCCGGCGGGTTCGCGCTGCCGACGCCGTCGCCGATCGCGAGCCGGATCGAGCGAAGTTTCCTCTCCCGGATGGCGGACCTGCCCCCGGACGCGCGCGAGCTGCTGGTCCTCGCCAGTGCCGATCCCACCGGCGACCCGGGCCTGCTGTGGGCGGCCGCCCGGCAGCTGGACCTCGACGTGCCCGCCGCGAGCGCCGCGGCTGAGGCTTCCGGGCTGATCCAGTTCGACACCCGCGCACGGTTCTGCCATCCGCTGGCGCGCTCGGCCGCTTACCGCGCGGCTGAGCCAAAACAACGGCGAGCCGCGCACCAGGCGCTAGCCGACTCGACCGACCCGGACACCGCTGGCGACCGCCGCGCGTGGCACCGCGCGCAGGCGACCGCCGGGCCGGACGAGGAGGTCGCGGCGGAGCTGGAGGTGTCCGCGTCGCGCGCGCAGGCCCGCGGTGGCGTAGCGGCCGCCGCGGCGTTCCTCGAACGGGCCGCCGCGCTGTCGCTCGACCACGGCAAACAGGTCGAACGCACGCTCGCCGCCGCGCGGGCAACGCTCGCGGCGGGCCGGACCGACGCCGCCGCCGACCTTCTGACCAGCATCGACACCTCGACGTTGGCTCTCCCCGAGCGCGCCTCCGTCGATCTGCTGCGCGGGCAGATCGCCTTCGTCCAGGGCCCGAACGGGGCGGTTCGCGGTCCGGAGATCATCCTGCGGGCCGCGCAGCAGCTCGCCGGGAGCGATCCCGAACGGTCGCGCGAATTCCTGGTGGCCGCGCTGGAGATGGGCCTCGTCGTCGGAAGGCCCGCCGGAGTGCTGGACCAGGTGCTCGCCGCCGCTCCCCCGGCCGGGCCGCCGGACCTTCTCACCGCACTCGTGCGCCTGACGACCGAAGGCCACCGCGCCGGGGTGCCCGCGATCCGGCAGGCTCTCACCGGCGACGACGACGGCTGGACGCGCACGCCCGCACTGGCCACCGTGCTCGCGGGCGAACTGTGGGACCTCGACCTGCACCGGACGATCGTCGACTGGCTGGCGCGGACCGGGGAGTCGACCGGATCGCCGATGACCGTCCGGCTCGGCCTGTCGCAGGCCGCGCTCTACGCGGTGTTCACCGGGAACTTCGGACAGGCGATGGCCGCGATCGCCGAGGAAGAAGCCATCGCCGACGCGCTCGGCGATCCGCCGCAGCTCTACCCGCGAATGCACCTGGCGGCGATGCGCGGCCGCCGGCAGGAGGTCCTCGACCTGTTCGCCGAGGCCACGAGCCGACGCACCGGCCAGCTGACCGCGAACGCGCACTGGGCGATGGCCGTACTGCACAACGGCCTCGGCGAGTACCCAGCCGCTCTCGAGGCCGCGACACACACGATCGCGAGCGGCGACCTCTTCCTCACCGGCATCGCGCTGCCCGAGCAAATCGAAGCCGCCGTGCGATGCGGGGAGGACGCCGTCGCCCGGTCCGCCATGGACGCGTTGGTCGAGCGCACGGAACCCGCGGGCACCAATTTCGCGCTCGGCATCGCGGCGAGCGCACGGGCGATGGTCAACGACGCGGAGGACGAGTACGTCGCGGCGCTGTCATATCTCACAGACAGCCCGCTTTCCGTGCAGGTCGCGCGGGCGCACCTGCGGTACGGGGAATGGCTGCGCCGCGCGGGACGCCGTCGAGATGCGCGCGAGCAACTGCGTGCGGCGCATGAGCAACTGTCGAAAATCGGGTTGGAGGCGTTCGCCCGACGGGCTGCCGATGAGCTGCGCGCAACCGGGGAGGTCGCGCGCAACCGTTCCTCGCATACCTACGACCGCTTGACCATGCAGGAGATGCACATCGCGCGCGAGGTCGCCGCGGGAGCCACGTCGAAGGAGGTGGCGACGCGGCTGTTCCTCAGCCCTCGGACGGTGGACGCGCATCTGCGGAACATCTTTCGCAAGCTCGGGATTACTTCGCGGAGACAGCTCAGGGACATGCCTGATCTTCGGGACTAGGCGTAGCCCGGGACGCCAAAAGCCCGCCGATTCCCGGTACCAAAGCCAGCAGCCATACCCGATGACGGCCGCCCATCACCAGCACCGCGGCGATCACCGTTGCCGTGTAAGCCAATCCGTGCACTGGGCCCAGTACCTGCGAGACTTCCGGCTGGTGCACTGTCACGATGTTTCCCAACATCAGCACAAGCGTCGTTAATTCCACCGCGCCGATGATTTCCAGAATCCGCTTCGGGCTCACAATCCCACCCCCGTCGTCGAACCGGGACGGTAGATCATCAAAACGACGACTGCCGCCCAAAGCAGGTTGAAAATGCCGGTCGTAATTCCCAAGCGAACGGTTACCGGCTGATCGGCACCGAGTGCGTCGACAACGCGTTTCTGCCCGGGCAGGATAAGCGCGACCAGAATCCCGGCGGCGACGACTGTCAGAAGCAGCGAGACAATCAGCCAGGTATCCCCGAGCACTCCCATCCGCGCGCCGGTCGCGAGGCCGAAAACCGGGACTAACACCCCGATCGCCGCGTAGACGCGGGTCGTCCGGTGCAGAACCTGCAGCGTCGCGGCTTTCTTCGGGTCATCAGCGGCGAGCCGCGCCGCGCTCGGGAACATACTCGCGGCGACGGCGACCGGACCGATGGCGAGAATGGCAGCCAGGACGTGAATCGACAGCAGGAAAGCGTTCACGCGACTTCACCGACACCGCTCGCGCTGACCCAGGTGGTGCCGCGGCGTTCGTATTCGAAAAGCTCCTCGACCGCATGCGCGGTGTGCGAGCCAAAATCGCGCTCCAGCACGTAGAGCGCCACGTCGAGACCGGAAGTGACGCCACCGCCGCTGATGAGGTCGCCGTCGTCGACCACGCGGGCGCGGACCGCGTTCACACCGATGGACGCGAGCCGGTCGACGCCGAGCACATGCGTCGTCGCGGTGCGGCCTTCCAGCAAACCCGCCATCGCCAGCGCGAGCGAACCCCCACAGATGGTCACGACCGTGCTGTCCGGGTTGGCGAACGCGCGGCGCAGCAACGGCATCGCGTCTCCGGAAGCGAAGCGCGACAGCAGGACGGGGATGGTCTCGACGCTCGGGTCGGGATCTTCGTCCACCGGGCCGGCGGCTCCGGGGACGACGACGTAGCCGGACGCATCGGGGTCGAACGCGGCGGTCGCGGTGAGGGTGAGCCCGGTGACGCCGGAGCGCACGACGCCGGGGCCGTCCGCGCTCACGAGTTCGACGGCGAGTTTGCCGCTCGCCGACAGCACTTCGAACGGAGCGACGACGTCGAGCGGGTCGAACCCGTCGAAGAGCACGAACTGGGCCCGCAGCATGGGTGGTTCCTTTCGATGGACGCTTTCGTCCATCGAAAGCCATCCGCGATGATCTCCACAATGGCTATCTGGACAGCTTCCACCGGTATCTGGCCACACCGGAGATGCCTTACCATCCAGGGATGTACACCACCGCGGTGCTTGCTCTCCCGGACGCGATCCCCTTCGATCTGGCCACCCCGATCGAGACCTTCGGACGCGTCCGGCTCCCGGACGGCCGCCCTGGGTACCGGACGCTCGTCGCCGGTCCGGAGCGCGACATCGCGGCGGGTCCGTTGCGGCTGTCAGTCAGCGAGGGCCTGGACGCCCTCCAGCGGGCCGACCTCATCGTGGTGCCCGGACGGGAGAACCCGCTGGCGCCGACCCCGCCAGCCGTCCTCGACGCGTTGCGGGCCGCCGCGGATCGCGGTACCCGAATCGCGTCGATCTGCGTCGGAGCGTTCACCCTCGCCGAAGCAGGCTTGCTCGACGGCCTGGACGCGACCACGCATTGGCTCGCCGCCGACCAATTCAAGCGGAAGTACCCGGCAGTCCAGGTGAACCCCGATGTGCTTTACACCGACAACGGGACAATCCTCACTTCCGCGGGTGCGGTAGCCGGAATTGATCTGTGCCTGCACATCGTCCAGAACGACTACGGAACCGCGGTCGCGGCCGACGCCGCCCGCCTCGCTGTCGCGCCGTTGCACCGGCCCGGCGGACAGGCGCAATACATCGTCCGCAACCGCGCGCCCAGCCGCCCGACCACGCTCGACCAGGTCCTGCCGTGGATCGAGGAAAACGCGTACCGGGACCTCGCGCTCGCGGATCTCGCGGACGCGGCCGGGATGAGCGTGCGCACGCTCACCAGGCGGTTCAAGGACGAAACCGGCCAAAGCCCCATGCAATGGGTGGCCGGAGTGCGCATCCGCCACGCTCAGGAACTGCTCGAAACCACCGACCACACCGTCGACCGGATCGCCGCGCAGACCGGATTCCCCACGACGAGCAATTTCCGTTCCCAGTTCGGCCAGGCGGTCGGGGTGACGCCCGGCGCGTACCGGAAGGTATTCCGGCCGGGACCGGATGCCGGACCCGCGAAAACTCCTGCGGCGTCAGTGCCCGATGGCGACTGATTCCGCCTCGCGGGCCGACAGATCCACCACCCGCGAACACCGCCCGGCCACCGCTTCGTCGTGCGTCGCCACGATGATCGTCTTGCCCGCCTCGTTGAGCTTCTGCAGAAGGTCCAGGACCCGATCCCGGTTCTTGGCGTCGAGCGAGCCGGTCGGTTCGTCGGCCAGGACGAGGTCGCACGGTTTCAGCAGCAGCCGCGCCACGGCGACGCGTTGCTGTTCGCCGCCGGACATCGAGTGGATCTTCCGGTGTTCCGACCGGCGCAGCCCGACCTGCGCGAGCGCCTCCTTGATCCGGTCCTGCTTCGGCGTCCCACGCTGGGCGTAGGTGAGCGCGATCTCCAGATTGTGCTCGACCGTCTCGTTGTCGATGAGCGCGAAGTTCTGGAACAGATAGCCCAACCGGTTGCGGCGCAGCAGATTCGCCGCCCGCGAGCGAGGCCGGGGCGCGCGTTCGCCGAAAAGGCGGACCTCGCCGCCGTCCGGCGATTCCAGCAGGCCGAGCAGGTTCAGGACGGTCGACTTCCCGGCCCCGCTCGCGCCGGTCAGCGCGGTGAACTCGCCTGGCTCGACGCGGAGGGCGAAATCGTCCAGGTGAGCAGCGTACTGTTTCCGGACTCCGCGGAGTTCGCACGAGAATTCCATGGGTCACAGCTCCTTCAAGCGGTTGACTGTGTTGCGGCGCTCCAGGATGCGAGCGGTCACGACCACGAACATCGCCTCGATCGCCAGCGAGAGCACTGAGATGGCAGCCAGCTCCGGTAACCGGTCCAGCGGGCCTGCCGTGGTATCCGCCGGAGACAGCGTGTTCATCGCCAGCACCGCCAGTCCGATCCCAGCCAGCACGGTCTGGCCCAGCCACGTGGTGCCGAGGGCGATCAGCAGTTCCCGGTACGAACGGGCGAAGCCGATGCCGTGGAGTCTGCGCACCGTGAGCCGGCGGCGCAGCCGGTCGGAACCGATGAGCACGATCACCGCGGTCAGGGCGATCAGGACGAACAGCGCCGCACCCGCGAACACGGCGATCTGCGTGATCCCGCCGCGCACCTGGTCGAGTTGCGCGGCCATGGCCTGGTGCACGGTGACGAGGTGCTGGAGGTTGTCGTCGAGTTTGAGCTGCTTCAGCTTCGGGCCGAGCGCGGCCAGCGTGCCGGCCGGATCGTCGCCGACGCGGACCTTGAGCCCGGTGTCCAGACCGCCGGTGATCGCGTTGAGCCGGTCGACAGTGAGGCTGTTCGCCGGGGTCATGATCTCGACGATCGGGTCGGTGATCAGGTTCCCGTGCCCGGGATTGACCTGCGGATCGTAGCTGAACACGCCTTGCCCGGACGCGGTCCAGACGATCCGGACGCGCTGGCTCGTGAACCGCGGCTGGTCACCGGTGATGCGTTGTTCCGCTTGCGTCGCCCCGGTGATTCCCGGACCGCCGGTGCGGGTTTCCTGAAGGAGCTGGCGGATCTGCGCTTCCCGCGGCTTGAACTGCTCGGGAACGGCCACGACCCACTCCGGATCGTCGGCGGCGACCGTGATCGGCTTCCGCGCGGCGTCCAGAATCGGGTACTGCTCGAGGTAATGCGTGTTGACCCGGATCGGCGGCACCGGCCAGCGCGACGTCGGATCCGGCGGTGTGCCCGGCTCGTAGTTGGCGGCGTCGACGAAGAGCGCGCCTGCCCGGTCGAGCACCGGATAGAGGTCGCCGGCTTCCGCGACCGACGACGCGTTGCCCCCGGTTTCCATTTCCTGCTGGTCGTTTCCGATCATGCGCGGGTAGAAGACCGCATAGCCCTGGACTTTCTCCCACGGCGCCAGCAAATCCTGCTGCTTGGCCAGTTCGGAGAACTGCTGCCAGACCACCACGGCCAGCACCGCGAGAATCGCGCCGCAGACCGCCTTGACCACGGCCGGTGCGGCGATCGACAAACCGAAAGGCGAGCGGTGTCGCGTCCTGTGATTCACTGCAGACTTCCTTTGACGAGATCCGAAATGCGCACCCGGTTGACGACGAGCAGCCCGATGCCCAGCGTCGCCGCGAACCCGGCGGCCGTCACCGGCGCCACCGCGAACAGGAACGACGAGTCCACGCTGGGCGAGACGAGCACGACTGCCGCGCACGCACCCAGTCCCGCGAGAGTGGCGCCGATCTGCGTTCTCCCGACGACCTCGTACCAGATCCGTGCCGTCGGATGCCCGACCAGGCGGAGCACGCCGATCCGCTTTCCCTCGCGCAGCAACCGGAACGCAATGACCACAGTGGACGCGCCGGCCAGCAGATACGCCAGGATTCGCAGCCCTGGCCCGGGTTCCGTCGTCGGCCGCGATCCGCGCTGCGGCAGAGTCAGCTCAGCGTCCGGGACGCCCGCTTCCGCCAACCGCTCGCGGACGAGCCCGAGAAAACGGTCTGTGGCGGGCCCAGCGTCCACCACGTACTGGCCGGAACTGGGCAAAGAATCGAACGCCTGGCGCAACGGCGCGAACGTCAGCTCGTATCGGTCCGCGAAAACCGCTGGCACCCCGACGTTTCCCGCCTTGCCGGACGTTGAGACGGTCGCCGAACCACTCCGCGATTCCGCTGGGCTCAGCCAACGTCCTTGTGCGAGAGCGAATTCGCCGAACAGCGCCGTCCGATCGCCACCGAGCAAGACGTAATGCGTGATGTGCTTGCGGTCCGCTTGAATGCTCACGGTGGTGCGCACAACCGTGGCACCGGTCTTCTCCGCCGCTTCGGCGAGAATGCGCAGCGTCGTCTCCGGATCGGCGGTCTGCGGGCGTTCCGGCCAGACGAACGGCACCCCGATCCGGTCCGCCGCGGTCTCGCTGTGCGCTTCCTGTTCGAGAACCACGTCCATCAGGACGACCGCCGGAACAGCGAACAGTATTCCCGCGAAAAGAAGAGAGAGGATCAGTCGCACGGAAAGCTCGCTCTCGTCGCTGCTGCGTGCTTGCTGCGGTGGAGGTGCGGTGCCGGGACCCCGTTGGCCCGGCACCGCGCCGTGGTGATCATGCCCGGAGCGTCAGGCCACGATCACGCGTTGGGGTTGTAGTACGTGTAGCAGGTGTAGGCCCATCCCGCCCTGGTGTGCGCGTTGGACCAGGAACCCGCCGACGCGTACCGCTTGTCGTTGGCGCCGCCGATGGCCGCCGTCGAGCTGTGGTAGTTCCTCGGGTGGTTGTAATTCGAGAAGCAGCCCTTCCAGATGCCGTCGCTCCCGGAACCGTGGCACCAGGTGCCGCCGCCGGCGCTGCCGCAGCTCGCCGGGGCAGCCACCCGGGACGGCGACGCGTTCGCGGCCGAAACGATCCCCGCGGACATGACGACCGCGAGCGAAGCGACCGAAGCCACCCTGGCGATCTTCAGAGACGCAGACCCCATTGTCATGATTTCCCCATTCTTTTTCCTGATTTCCCCTGAGCGGATGTTCCCCCAGCCTGAACGAAAAACATTCAGGTTTTATCCTCGGCACGGTAATGCCGGGACGAGAACAGCCGCGTCGTCCCCGCCGGCCCCCAACGCCGGCGGGACGCATGCGCCGGAGCATTCCGGCGAGCAGGCGCGGTCGATCAGAACAGGCGCGCACGCACCCGTCACTAGACCCGCTGACCTGCGGTAACAGCTATTTCGTCACAGAGTGCCGCGTCTAGCGCGCGGCGTGAAGAAAAACGGTGAAAACACCTGGATCCCCCTAGCGCTCGACTCCCCAATCTGACGCTGGAACAAAACACTACCGAACGTACCCGCAATCGGCCAAACGTCTTCCCGTCATGTCACTGAGATGGCGTAACCGCTCCCGGAGCGTCGCCGGCGTTACTGCCACCCGGACCAGCCAGCGCCGCCGAATGCCGCCGCGCGTTTTCCTCCCTTGCTATTCCTCGGATATCGCGCTCCCGTTTCGGAATACCGGCCGGTGCCGGACTGGTAGAATCGCGGGACAACCGCGGACAGGAAGGACCCGCGCGGTGTCACGCGCAGCAGAGCCGCATCCGCCAGTCGAACGCCCCGGCGCCTACCGGAGCCGCTTCACCGGCGCGCTGGAGTCGCTGCTCGCGGAAAAACGCTTCCCGAAGATCACGATCGGCGACCTCGTCGGCCGCGCGCACACCTCCCGCCGCGGCTTCTACGAGCACTTCGATTCCAAGGAAGCCTGCCTGGCCGCCCTGCTCAAGGAAGCCGCCGCGACCGGATCCGCGCAGGTAGCCGCGGCGGTCGACCGCACCGCGCCCTGGCAGAGGCAACTCCGCCAGCTCGTCACGGCGTGGATCGGCGTCGTCGAGGCCCGGCGCGCGCTCATGCTGAGCTACCTCCACGACGTACCGCTGCTTGACGCTCCGGACCTGAACTACGACGCGTACATCGACGTCGCCCGCGCCATCTCGGCAGGCAACGAATTCCGCGCGTCCGGCGGCGCTCCGCTGTCGCGGAACCGAGCGCTGATCCTGTTGGGAGGACTGGAAAAACTAGCCGAGGACGCGCTGCGGCGTGGTGATGCGGTGCGCACCGAGGAAGCAGTGCAGGCAGCGATTCTTCTTGCTGCTTCGTAATATCTCAGTTCACCTGACCTGAGACCGCATCCACCAGCGTCCGATACACCTGCTGACACCGCCGAATCCGCACCGGACGCGGATCGTGCGCGATCTCTTGCCCCAGCGCGGTAAGCGATCCGAGCAACGCGACAGCGAGCTCTTCGAGACCGCTGCCAGAACCGCCCGCTTCGCGCAGCAACGCGACAGTTGGCTCCCGCCACCACTGTTCGTCCAAGTTTCGCCACCGTTCCTGGCTCAGCACGGACGGGCCGTCGACCAGCAGGATCCGCCCGACCGCCGGGTCCGCGCACCGGCGCAGGAAGAGCGAACCGGACGCCTTGAGCCGGTCGGACGGCGTTGCCGTGCCACCGGAGCGGGACCGCAACACCCGGTGCAGGTCGGCGTGCACCTGCTCGACCACGGCGTGGAACAGCTCCTGCTTGTTCTCCCAGTGGTGGTAGACCGCGCCGGTGGTAATCCCGGCCGCGGCGGCGATCTGGGCCAGCGAAGTACCCGCGTAGCCCTGCTCGGCGAAGCGCAACCGCGCGGCCTCGACCAGGTCGTGGCGGGTGGTCCGGGACCGTTCCTCGTTCGTTCGCCGCATCCATCTACCTAATCATGTTATGTTTCTGAGCGTGGACACGGTGCGGGCTCAGGAGATCATCGACAGCAGCCCGTTCGGGCCGTGGTGGGGTTTGGTGGTGAAGGCGGTCGAGCCGGGCGCCGCGACTCTTTCCCTGCCCGCCCGTCCGGAGTTTTTCCGCCCCGGCAACGTCCTGCAGGGCGGCTGCGCCATGACGCTCGCCGACGTCACCTGCTGGATCGCGATCCTCTCCGCGCTCGGTCCCGAGGAACCGGCCGTCACGGTGAACATGACGACCGCGTTCCTCGGCGCCGCGCGGTCCGACCTGACCTGCGAGTCGTCCCTGACCCGGACCGGCCGTCGCACGATCTACGGCACCGCGACGGTCACCGACGACGCCGGACGGCAGGTCTCCCACCACACGCTGACATACCTGCGCCCAAGCTGAAAGACGTCAGCTCAGCACGACCCATCGCTCCCCCGGCCGGTCGACGACGGCGGGCTGCCAACGCGGACCGACCGCCGCGGCCAGTTCGTCACGCCGCGCGATCAGCGAGCTGACTGCGGGTTCGCCGACCACGATCACCGCCGACCAGTCGACGTACGCCAGGAGATGGTCCTCGCCGACCCCGAACTGCGTGCCCAGGAGCGCGACCACGTCGTGGGCGGTGTCCGGGCTCGACTGGATCCCGCGCGCATCCGGGACTTCGGCATCGGTTTCCGCGAAGGAGTCCGCCGATTCCTCTCGTTCCACAGACCACACGTGGTCGTCAAGCCGATCGATGCGGCGGCACAGGTCGAATGCCTGCTCGTCGGACAGGCGCAGGGCGACGCTGCGGCCGTCAGTCAGCGTGAACGTCAGCTCCGCCTCGGGGATCCCGGCACTGCCCGGTTCGGCTTCGACGGTCCCCGCGACGTCTCCGAACAGCACCAGCTCGGCCGGGCTTTCGTGTCCTTGGCCCAGCGACGGCAGGTTCGCGGCCATTTCGAGCACGGAGTGCGCGGCGGTCCAGAACGCTTCCTTGTCGCGGAGATCCTTGCGGCTCCGGCTCAACGTCCGCCCGATCCCGGCCGGTTCGACGTAAGCCTCCACCCGGCCGGTGCCGACACTGCCGTCCCAGGTCGCGGTGACCGTGACGTTGTTGGCGAGGCGTTTGCGGTAGGCCTCGACCCGGTCGTGCCGGGCGAGTTCCCAGCCGTCGGCCTGCTCCGGCCAGTCGTCGTTCACCGATGGGATCCTCTCAAGGCGCGCTGCGGATACGGCTCTCCGACGTGCCGCGCGCGTTCCTAGTTCCGCGCCGCGACCGATTCCACGCCCTCAGCCGGATGTTCCGCGCCCTGAGCGAGCAGCGTGATGACACCCGCGGCCACGATCACCGCAGTGGTAACCAACGCGGTCAACGGCCAGCCGAGCTGCTCCGCCGCAGTCGCGCCGAACGCCGTACCGAGGCTTCCCCCGGCGAAATACACCACCATGTAAGCACTGTTGAACCGCGCGGGCGCGCTTGGCTCAATCGCCAGCACAGTGCTCTGATTCGCCACCTGCGCCGCGAAAAGCCCCGCGTCAAACAACGCCAAGCACAGTAACGTTGAAACAGTGCTCGGCAACGCGAGAGCCAGCACCGCACTGGCCGCTCCGGCGAGACTCAGTCCACAAAGGATCACCCGGCGCGCGCCCACGCGATCGGTCCACGCTCCCGCGATCCGGGTAGCGAGAATTCCTAATATGCCAGCGAAAGCGTACAGCCCGATCCGCTCGGCGGAGTACGAAAAGGGCGGCTTCGACAGGGCAACCGCGATCCCGGACCACACCGCACAGAACGCGAAGAACCAGAGCGTTCCCCGGACCGCCGCGAGGCGAAGCACCGGATATCGCCGGTATAGGCCCGGAATCGAGCGCAACGTGGCAAGGTAGCCGCGATTGTTCGTACCGGTCACCGAAGGCAGCACGAGCAGCACCGCCACCGCGACCGCCCCGCATCCGGCGGCGAAAACGCCCAGCATCGCGCGCCAGCCGATCAGGTCGGACAGCCAGCCGCCGACGATGCGGCCCGCGAGAATGCCCGCTGAGATTCCGGCGGTGACGATTCCCAGCGCGGTAGCGCGCCGGTCCGGGCTCGCCAGGCGGGCGGTCACCGAACTCAGCCCGGCCCCTGCCGACGAGCACGCGCCGAGCACGCCGAGCACCAGGCCGAGCAGCCACACCTGGCCGACGATCGCGTTCAGTCCCAACGCGACGGCAAGCGCGCCGAACTGCGCCGACAGGACGTAGCGCGGTGGAAACTGGTCGACGAGCGGCACCAGCAGCGCGAGCCCGCACAGGTAGCCGACCGGCCCGCAGGCGAGCGCGACGCCGACCGAACCGAGGGACGTGCCGAGCGCTCCGCCGACCTCGGCGATCGCGGGCTGCAGCGGGTAGACGGCCGCGGTGCCCAGCGCGGCGGCAAGTGAAATGAACCAGACGACAGGACCGCGAATGTTCTCCGAATGCACGGGCCGAGCGTAGAAAGGACCGCACGCGAACGCTGGCGAAAATCCGCCATCACCCGAAGGACCGGACAAGCCGCCGCGGTTTGTGGGATGATCGAGTTCCATGACGACACCACCGCGGTCGCCGCGCTCCGGAAAGTTGCCGAGCCGACCGGTCCGATCATGACCGGCGAGCGGGCGCGGCAGATCGACGTCGGCCGTCTGCCCGAGGACGTCGCAGACCTCATCGAGTCGCTCAGACCCGGCGAAAACCTGATTCTCACCAGGGACGGCAACCCAGTCGCGACGGTCTCCAGCGCCGGTGCCCGGCCCGAACCGCCGCGGACGGACTACGACGACGTGACAGTGGTCGCCACCGCGATGAAGCTGTCGGCCTCGGCCCGGATGTCGCTGTCCGCCGAACTCGGCTCCGACTACCTCGTGCTGGACCTGCACTCGGCACCCGCGACCGCCGACGTGCTGCTCGTGCCGCCGGTCAGTCCGCAGCTGGTCGGCGGGCTGCGGGCGCAGTTCCCGAAGGCGCGGGTCGTCCTCGCCGAGGTCGACGACCCGGAACTGGGCGTCAGCTACCACGGCCCGGTCCGGCGGCTGCTCGACGCCGGCGCGGAAACCTACCTGACCTCGGCGAACGTCCCGCATCTGGCGCGGCAGCTCGAGCACGCGGTCACCCGGCGGCAGCAACTCGACGGCGGGTCGGCCGCCCCGTTGGAGATCAGCCCCGCGGACTCGTGACCGCTACCGGCCGACGCCGCCGGACGCGTCGAGCTTCGCGCTCGCCGATGCGGCCGAGCGCAGTCCGGCTGCCAGTCATGCGCGGACTCCCCGCAACCAGGTGCGGCCTTCTTCGATGATTTCCTGTTCCCGCTTGCTGAAACGGGTCGGACAGGTATCGGGAACCTGATGTCCACTGTGCTCCAGCAGATACGCCAACGCGGCGTACTCGCGCGGATGCCGAAGCGGATCAAGATCGTCAGTAGGCCGAATCCCGTAGGGATAGGTGAAGCCGCCCATGTCGTAGACGGAATCGCGGCGCGCGATGCGCCAGACGCCGTCCCTGCGGTCGATCCGGTCGAGGAATCTGTTGTGGACGGTCACGCCGATTCCCAGTTCGAGGTGATCGGCGACGAGCATCGCATTGGTCTCCACGAAGGCACGGTCGCCGGCGGCCTCGATGACCGGAGTGCCGATGAAGTGCTTGCTGCGCAACGGTCCGCCGCTCATCCGCCGTGATCCCTCGACAAAATCCTTGGCCAGTCCGGAAAACCACAGGATCGTCAGGGTCGCGTCGTCGTGGAAGAGCTTCGCCAGTGCGTCCCAGTCCTCCCGGTCGCGATGGATCCAACCGGTCGTCAAGTCGGCGATCGCCTGCCGGTCGGCGGCGGGCACTTCTTCTGGCATAGCGATTCTCCTGATCTCGAACGGAATCTACACCCCTGCCTCACCAGCTTCGCCCGGCGGAGAACCCGCCACCACCGCCCGTCGGACAGGCGATACCGGGATCCCGCCAAGATCACCGGCAGGCCGTTCGGCGGTATCCTGGGAGCCGATGCCGAAACGCCGCCACCTCTGCTGGTCGGGCGACGATCCCATCCAGGGCCGCTGGTCGCTGGCCCACGGGGAAGGGGTCGCCGCGCATCAGCACGCGCGGGGGCAGCTGCTGTACGCGGCGAGCGGGCTGCTGGCCACCACCACCGAGCGGGGCACGTGGGTCGCGCCCGCGGACCGTATCTCGTGGACGCCGCCCTCCTTCGAGCACGGCCACCGCGCGTACGGCGAGACCGAAATCAGCATTCTCGAAGTGCCCGCCGAGCTGTGTTCCGCACTCCCCGCCACACCGACCGTCTTCACCGTCTCGGCGCTGCTGCGCGCCGCGATCCTGAAACTGACCGGCGGCGCGCCCCTGCCGCCGGACGTCGGCGACCGGCTGCTCCGGGTGCTGGTCGACGAGCTGACCGCACTCCCGGAGCAGGCGGTCTACCTGCCCGAACCCGTCGACGACCGGCTCCGCGCGGTCACCGATCGCCTGCGCGGGAACCCGGCCGAAACCGCCACGCTCGGCGAACTCGGCCGGGCGGTCGGGGCCAGCGAGCGGACGCTCAGCCGGCTGTTCCGCACGGAACTCGGGATGAGCTTCTCGCAGTGGCGCGCACAGCTGCGGATCCAGCACGCGCTGGTGTACCTCGGACAGGGCCGTTCGGTGACCGACACCGCGCTGCGCTGCGGATGGGCCAACCCGACCAGCTTCATCGAGACCTTCTCCGCCATCCTCGGCCAGACACCAGGCAGCTACCAAACCGAACTCCGACGCCAGACCGCCATGACTCGGTGAGAATCAGCCGAACCGACGCAGTTCACCCTCCGCCCAGCCCGGCTCCCCGGTCCGCGCGAACGCGACCCACGCCGCGTGCACCTCCGCCGCCAAACCAGCCGGAGCAGCGGATGGGCCCAGCAAACCGGTATCGCCGTGCAGCCACGGTTCATCCGCGAGATCGAAGACAAACGGCAGCTCGACGGTATGCGCCGCGCCGAGACGTCCGTCCAGGGCTGTGGAACGGTAGCCGAACGAGTAGACATACGTGCGGCCGGCGGTTGAGGTCTCAGCGTGCGCCTGTGCCATCCGAGCGGTGCCAGTTCCGAACAACAACTCGCCAAGCTGGTCGGCGGTGTCGTCCGGTTTTCCTTGCGGAACCAGGTAAAGCCGTCCCTCCTCGGTGTTCGTGCCGATCAGCAGGTCGACGTCGCCGACCACGCTGTCGGCGGGCTGTACCGGCAGAACCAGGCTGAACGGGCTGAGGCCGGCGAGCGGATCAGCAGCGGTCGCGGTGTGCAGGTCCAGCCCGGCCAGCGCAGGCAAGATCTGCAGGAACCGCTCGTCAGAGATCTCCCCGAACGCCGCCGCGGTCGGCTCGACGCCCAATGCGGCAGCCGCGGCCGTGGTGACCCGTTGCGCCTGCTCCGGGGTGAAGGCACCCGTGCCGTTTCCACTTTGGACAATCGCGCGCCGGAACAGTCCGACCGCCTCCGGGGCAGCGAGCAGCGCACAGGTGAGCGTCGCCCCCGCCGATTGCCCGAACACCGTGACGTTCCCCGGATCCCCGCCGAACGCGGCGATCGAATCGCGCACCCACCGGAGTGCGGCGAGGACGTCGAGCAGCCCGCGATTGTCCGGAGCTCCTTCCAGCGCAAGGAAACCGGGGATGCCGAGCCGGTAGTTGACCGTCACGAGGACGATCCCGTCGCGGGCGAAAGCGCTGCCGTCGTAGAGTGCGGCGCGGGTCGAACCGGTGACAAACCCGCCGCCGTGCACGAAGACCATGACTGGACGGTTACCAGCGTCCGCCGCTGGGGTACGCACGTCGAGCGTCAGGTATTCCTCGCCAGGAACCCAGCCCGGGCCGAAGTACGGGGTCATGTCGAGTCGCCCGAAGTCGCGCGTGGGCTGTGGAGCGGTCGGCGACGGCTGAGTACCGTCGCGGACTCCGGACCAGCCCGGATGCGGTTCCGGCGAAGCGAACCGGCCCGGCCCTATCGGGGCCGCGGCGTAGGGAATGGACCGGTAGAGCTCGCCCGCCGCGTCGCGAAAGCCGCGCACCGCGCCCGCCGCGGTCTCGACGACCGGATGTTCTTGCTGAGACACGAGAATCCCTTCAGGAGATCCGGGAGAACCCGGCCCACTTCTTGATCGCGAACTTCGACCCGTCCCGCTCGACCTCCGCCGCGCCGGAACCGGGAAAGTGCGCCGGGAACAGCAGCGCGTTGTCGTCCGCGGCGCGGCCGAGCAGGGTGCGCCGGGTCGCCCGCGCCTCCGCCGGGTCCTCGCAGAAGCAGGAGTTGGTCTCCGGCTCCGCGATCTGCAACGGGGTGTGCACCAGATCGCCGACGAACAGCGCCCGGTCGCCGCCGGAGTCCAGCGTCAGCACGGAGGAGCCGGGAGTGTGCCCGGGCGCGAGGTCGAGCCGCAGATTCCGGTCGATCCGGTGCGTCCCGTCCCACAGCTGGACCTGCCCCGCCCGCCGCACTGGAGCGACGCTGTCCTCGAAGACGTTCTGGTTCCCTCGCCCGAGCACGGTCTCGTTTTCGTTGGCCGGATCCCAGAACTCGAAGTCCCGCAACGGCATCAGGTACGTGGCGTTCGGGAAGGTCGGCACCCAGGCGCGGCCGTCGAGCCGGGTGTTCCAGCCGACGTGGTCGATATGCAGGTGAGTGTTGATCACGACATCGACGTCCTCGGGCGACACACCGGCGGCGGCGAGGTGATCGAGGTAGCTGGTGTCGAGGCGGTTCCACACCGGCGCGTACGGCCGGTCCTTGTGGTTGCCGACGCCGGTGTCGACGAGGATCGTGCGGCCCTCGCTGCGCAGCAGCCACGACTGGATCGCCGACTGGCATTCGCCGGTCTCCGGATCCCAGAAATCGGGGGCCAGCCAGCCGCGATGCTCGTCCCACGAGCCCGCCGGACTGTCCGGGAAGAACTGGTCCGGGCCCATCTCGACCGACCCGGAGAACTCTTTGACGCGGGTGACCGTGACGTCGCCCAGGATGATCTCGTCCATGCGACCGAGCCTGCGCGGACCGGCCCGCCCGGACCACTCCCGCGTTTTCCTACCCCGCGCAGGGGGTGGCAGTGATATCTCACCGCGGCGGATAGTGGAACCCATGACCGCTGGCCCGCTCGGAGACTTCCTGCACGCACGACGCGCCCGGCTGCGCCCGTCCGACGTCGGCCTGCAGGACGTCGGACCCCGCCGCCGGGTCGCCGGACTGCGCCGGGAGGAGCTGGCGCACCTGGCCGGCGTCAGCGTCTCGTACTACACGCGGCTGGAGCAGGGCCTCTCGCGCGGAGCGTCCGCCGAGGTGCTCGACGCGATCGGGCGCGCCCTGCAGCTCGACACCCACGAACGAGCCCACCTGGACCGCCTCGCCGAGGCGGCCCGCCGCACGCCCCAGCCGCGCCGTCCCCGCCCGGAGAAGCTGGCCGACGAAACGCGCGACCTCCTCCGCGCGCTCGACGGCGTCCCGGCGCTGGTGCTCGGCCGCCGGACGGACGTCCTGGCGTGGAACCCGCTCGGGCACGCTTTGCTGGCCGGGCACTTGGACCTCGGCCAACGCCCCAACCTGAGCCGGATGCTGTTCCTGGACCCGCACTGCCGCGAGCTGTACGCGGATTGGAAACGCAAGGCCCGCGCGGTGGTCGGCAACCTGCGCATCACCGTCGGGAAACACCCGGACGACCCGCTGCTGGCCGAACTGATCGGCGAGCTGACGATGAAGAGCCCGGAGTTCGTCTCGCTGTGGCAGGACCACCGGGTCGGGCCCTGTGACGCCGATTCGTACGAACTGCGGCACCCGGTGGTCGGCCGGGTGACGGTGACCCAGCAGACGCTGTCGGTGGCGCGGTCGCCGGAGCAGGTGCTGATCGTGTGCACCACTCCGGAGGGGTCGGCCTCGGAGGAGGCGTTGACCTTGCTTCGGCAGGTCAGCGCCCCGGCGAGCCTTCCGGAAACGGCCGAATACGACACCTACCGGCGATGACTCGGCCGGGCCGGGTTGAACAGCACGACGCTGCAGATCAGCACCAGCCCGGCGACCGCGACCCCGACCACCGGGCTGATCAGCAGCGCCACCGCGCTGATCACGCTCGCGGCGAAAGACAGCTGCAGGCACCCCCCACAACACCGGTGCCAGCCACGACAGCGTTTCCGACGCCGCGCACACCCACCGGCCCCTGGCCACCGGCTTGCGGTGCCGCCCCGGGCCGCGGCGGGCAAAGACTTTCGTGGCGGCGGCGAGCATCTCGTCGCGGGTGGCGATCCGTTTCCCGCCGCGGGCCGGGGCGACGGCGGCCCCGAATTCGACGCGTTCCACCCTTCCGGCGTGGTCGTCGTCTAGCGGATCGGTGTTCTCCGGCGGTACAGTCATCGCGTCTGTTCCTTTGCCTAGAAGCGGGTTTCAGACAACTCCGTGGCCCCCTGTTCCAGCAGGGGGCCACATCCATCTCTCCGGGCGCGCGGCCCGGTTCGATACTTCTCATCTTGACCACGAGCGCACACAGAACTCGATACCCACTGACGGTCGTCTCGCCCAGCGGCATCCAACTGTCGGTTAACGGCAAAGAGACACGACGAACTACCGTGCGCAATATCGTCCGCCGGTTCTGCCGGACGGCGCCGGTAACTTCGGCGACAACGAACTCCCCGGCCGAACTCCGGCTCGCAACCGTCCCCACCGGCTCCGACCTGCGTTAACAGGCATGGCACAGCACTGCACGCGAAGCCCCGGCAGGGAGCGGAACCCTCGTCGGACCGGAAGACGGCAGCGATTCTTAGCGCAGCGAGAACAATTTTTCATCACTCACAAGAGTGGTAATCTGTGCTCGACGAGAACCGATCACCGAGAACTGCGACCGCAGCGCCACCGGATGCCACAGGGAGCCCTGACCAGTGATTTTACCGAAAAAGCCGGACCGCCGAAGAATATTGGCATTCAGCCAACCCACCGCGGCGTTCTCCGTTTATCGCAGACCGCACGGCATCTGCCGACTGGAATATGCATACCTGCCCCGCCTAGGCAGAATATTCTGACATGCCTTGCCCACCCGGCTTCCGGCGCCCCGGCGACGGCCCGCCGGAAAGCTCCCGACCGGCCGCTAACACCGCGGCATTGGACAGATCCCGGCCAGGAAAAGGACAACGCCATGACCGCGATCACCGCGAGAAAACTGTCCCGACGCCAAACAGGTGAACCTATCGGGCCATTTCGGCACGGTGCAAGTCCGCGCCTTGCTTCGCCCTATTCCCTCCTCGATCCTGAGGTTTGAATATTCCGAAGAAGGTCATCGGCTTGACAAGGACGAAACCATGAGTTCCTACGATCCGAACACCGTGAGTTCTTCGCTCGACGACGCGGCCTGGCAGCGGCCGTCGGCGTGCGGCGGCAACGGCGGCGACTGCGTCGAGATCAATCTCAGCGATCCCGACGTCGTCGCGGTGCGGGATTCCAAGATCGGCCGTTCTCCCGCCCTGGTCTTCGACAATCGGGAATGGGCCGCATTCGCCGGCGCGCTGCGCGAGGGGCAGTTCGACCGCTGATCGCGCACAGATCGCCCGCCCCGGTCCCCCATTCGGCGCCGCCTCCGGACAACCGGGCGAACCCGTCCGTCCTGGCCGTCGGTAATGCGAGGGACTATCATGATTTCGTGCCCGGAAAAGGTGTGGTTTTCTCCCCCGATCGGACGGCTCGCGCCTCGTGAGCCGGCTTTCCGTCGAGGCCCAGCTTGTCGAACTGGGCAAAATTCTCGTCGCCACCCGCGTCGAACGCGGGCTGACCCAGGGCGAACTCGGCGACGCCCTCGGCTACACGCAGCCGAACATCAGCAAGATGGAGCGCGGCAAGACGCGGATCCATCCGCATTTGCTCGACAAATGGATCGACGTCCTGGAGATCGATTCCGCCGAGGCGGAGCGGATGCGGCACTACAACCTGGCCGCCCGCGCCGACCGGGTGTGGAACGCGCGGCGCCTCGCGGCCAGCCCGGCCTGGTTCCATCCGGTGTTCGAGGCCGAGCAGGAGGCCGCGATCATCCTGAAGTGGACCGGCGAGCGCATCAGCGGGATGCTGCAGACCGAGGACTACATGATGGAGCAGTTCCAGGCCTACGGCCGCACGGACGTCACCGACGCCGTGCACGAGCGCAAACTGCGGGCCAAGCTGCTCGACGACCACCCGGACCGGACGTACAAGTTCCTCCTCAGCGAAAGCGCGGTCCACCGGCTGACCCGGGCGCGCACGGACAATCCGTACGTCGCGCTCGGCCAGGTCCGGCATCTGCTCGCCCTCGCCCGCACCCGCCCCTGGGCGACCATCCGGTTCGTGCCGTTCGACAAAGGCCCGTTGCACGTCGGCCCCGATTTCACCATTTTGCAGTTCGTCAACAGCAAGCTCGACCGTTCTTTCGCCGAAACGTCGAACGGCGTTCAGTCTTTCCTCAACGACACCGAAACGTACGACACCGATCTGCAATCGTGGGAATCCCTTTCGAGTGTCGCCCTTTCGGCGGAGGAATCGGCAATTCTGCTCGAAGAAGCCGAGGCGGATCTGCTCAGCGTCCGTCCGCCCTCTCCCCGCCGGGCCGGAGAGACGCTACGCTGATCCCGCGCCGTCGACCACGAGGAGAAACCGGTGACTGGCCTGGAGCACGAGTCCTTTCCGCCGCCGGGGATCGATCTCAGCCGTCCCAGCGTGGCGCGCGTCTACGACTATTACCTCGGCGGAACCGCGAATTGGGAAATCGACCGGCAGTTCGCCGGGCGGATGCTGCGCGATTATCCGACGGTGCGCCCGATCGCCCAGGCCAACCGGCGGTTTCTGCACCGGGTGGTCCGGCATCTGGTGCGCGCCGGAATCCGGCAGATCGTCGACCTCGGATCCGGCGTCCCCACGATGGGGCACGCGCACGAAATCGCCGAGCAGATCGCGCCGGGCGAGGTGAAGGTCGCGTACGTCGACTGCGAACCGGTCGCTGTCGCGCATTCCACCAGCCTGCTGCGCGAAAAGGGCGACCCGGCCCGGCACGTCGCCCTGCACGCGGACCTGCGCGACCCGCGACGGCTGTGGTCCCTGCTCGCCGGATCGGGCGTCATCGACCTCGACCAGCCGATCGCGCTGCTGCTCATCTGCGTCCTGCACATCGAGCAGCCGCCCGCGCCGGGCAGCGAAAGCACGGCGGACCTCGGCCCCAGCGTCGCCGCCGCGTACCGCGAACTCCTCGTTCCCGGGTCATATCTGGCGCTGTCGCACGTCACCGACGAGGGCGTCCCGCCGCACTGCGAGCAGCTGCTGGCCGACGCCAAACAACGCTACGCCGCCGCGGGCACCGATCTCATCTACCGCGACCGCGCCGAGATCACCGCCCTGTTCGGAGACTTCACCCTGCTCGAGCCCGGCGTCACCTGGACCCCGCTGTGGCATCCGGAGGAAGCCGGCCCGGACGACCGGACCATCCCGCTCGACGCGGCGAACGAGTCGCTGCTGCTCGCCGGGGTGGCCCGCAAGGAGTGAGCGCGGCGCCCGCGACCACGGCCGGTGGTCGCGGGCACTCCCGCGAGCGGCCGGGCGCGGCAGGTAGGCTTCACCAGTGTTTCGCCAGGTGATGTGCGCGGTCTGATGGCAAATACCTACCCCCCCGGACTTTTTTCACGGAGAGTGCCCGTGGATCCTGGGTTTGACCACTGGCTGACCGTCGGTTTCGAGCGCCGGGTCCTGGTGGTGGTGCGGACCGTGACGACGCTCAACCGGTTGCTCGACGTGCTCACGCTCTTCAGCGGCGACCACCGCGTCCAGACCGTTTTCACCTTCGACCGCGAGCGTCCGGCCATCCTCGGGGCAGGGGTGCCCCGGCTGCTGGAACAGCTGGGCGCCGCGGTGGTCCCGTGGCAGCAGGCGATCACGACCGAGTTCGACCTCGCGATCGCGGCCAGCGAAAACGACGATCTCCACCTGCTGCGCGCCCCGGTCGTCCTGCTGCCGCACGGGATCGGCCACCAGAAGTACTACCCCGGCAGTTCGGTCGTCGCCGGGCTCAACCCGGAACGGCTCGTGCACGACGGCCGGGTCGTCCCGGCGCTGATCGCCGTCGCGCACGCCGAGCAGCGCGACCAGCTCCGCACGGCGAGCCCGGAGGCGGCCGAGCGCGCGGAGGTCGTCGGCGATCCGTGTCTCGACCGGCTCGTGGCCGGGGCGCACCGGGCGGCCGAGTACCGCGCGGCGCTGGCCGGACGGGGTAAGCGGCTCGTGACCATCGCATCCACCTGGGGTCCGTCGTCGGTTCTCGGACAGCGTCCCGACCTTCCGCTCCGGCTTGTCGCCGAACTGCCGGTCGACACCACCACGGTGTGCGCGATCCTGCATCCGGGCATCGCGGCGGCGCACAGCTCGTGGCAGCTCGACGCGTGGCTCGCCGAGGCGAAACAGGCTGGGCTGCTGGTGATCCCGTCCGAAACCGGCTGGCAGGCCGCGGTGACCGCGTCCTCGTGCGTGATCGGGGACGAAAGTTCCGTATCGCTTTACGCCGCCGCGCTGGACCGGCCGATGCTGATGGCCGGAAGCCCTTCTCCGGCAACGGTTCCCGGCTCTCCCGCCGCGTTACTGGCCGCGCGCACGGACCCGCTTGCCACCGACGGTCCGCTGGCCGCGCAGATCGACGACGCGATCGACCGGCATGTCCCGGGCAGCTACGAACCTGTTGCCAAGCAAGCGGTCGCGGTGCCCGGACAGTCGGCTGAGCTGTTGCGTGCCGCGTGCTACCGCTTGATGAAACTGCCGGAGCCGAGCGGACCAGCGGAATTCACCAGCTACCCGGTCACCTCGCCGGCTCGGACGGAACCGGTCGCGTTCGTCGCCGGCATCCGCGAGCACGGGTCGACGGATGTGCTCGTCCGGCTGCCTGCGACCGAGGTGCCGCAGCAGCTGCACCATCTGCACGTGATCGCGCACCACACCCGCGCGTCGCTGCACGAACTGTCGGCGGCTGCAATCGTGTTCACCGACGACACCGAGGTCGGCTTCCCCGACTGGGCTGCCGACGTCCTCAAGCAGTGGCCGGACGCCCAATTCGCTGCCGCCCGGGTCGAAGACCGTTGCCTCGCCGCGGATCGCAGCGGCCGCCGTTACGAACTTGTCCCGGACTCCCGCCAGGTCGACCCGCTGGCGGCAGTGTCGATGCTCTACTTAGGACGGACCGAGCTGGACTTCGGCCGGAACCGGGTCAGCGTAGCGATTCGAATTCGGTGATGTACTCGTTCGTCCGCGGGTGACCGAGCTTCCAGGCGTCGCCGATCAACTGTCCCCACGCCGTCCGAGCAGCCTCCGGCTGGCCTTCCGCGGCAAGGATGCGCGCCTCTATTTCCCGGACTTCCCACTGGTATTGGTCCGCGCCAGTGGATTTCAGCTCCGCGCGGGCACGGCTCCAGCACTCCCGTGCGCGCACCAGGTCGCCCAGCGCGAGGAATGCCCGCGCAGCCACCATGTCCAGCCGGCTGAGGTTGGCACCGGTGGCGTGCTGACGGCCGCGCTCGATCTCGGCCATCGCTTCCGCCGGGCGTCCGGCCTTGATCAGGACCGAAGCGAGCATCCGATGGTGAATGCCGAGCGCGTAGCCGTGTTCGAGATGCTGGTCGAGCGCGATGGCTTTCCGGAGCCAGACCTCGGCGTCAGCGAGCGAACCGGCGCGCTCCGCCGGACGCGCGTCGGCCTGTTCCTCGAAGAACCGCGCCCGGAACTCCGCCACCGATGACTGCAGCCGCTCCCGCCGCGCCGGACGGATGTTGACGGCCTCAGCCAGCTCCCACGCCAGACGAAGATCGGCGTCTGCGGTGTCGAAAGCCCTTGCCAGGAACCAGTTTTTGGCCCGCATGGACAAAGTCCGCGCGTAAAGCGCCTGCGGCTCGCCACCAGCCAAAGCCGCCGCCGCACGCACCGCGAGGTCGCTGATCTCGGCGTACTCGCGCCACAGCCAGCGCCGGGTGATCAGCACTTCCAGCGCACCGGCGAGCTGGCACACCTCGACGTGCTTCCCCCGCCGGGCCGCGGCGCGCACCACCTCGGTGATGAGCCCCAGATGCCGGTGCAGCCAGTCGAGCCGGTCCTCGGGGAGCGTCCACGACAGACCGGGCGGAACGACGTATTCGCGCAACCGCCCGGCGTCCCCCGCAAGATCCGCGGCGACCGTTCGATCCCGGACATGGCTCAACAGCCGGAGAAACGCCGCGTCGCGATCCGCGGGAAGCTTCGCCGCGTACTGAGATACCAGCGCGGTGAGCCGATGCCAGCCACCGACCTGCTCAGTCAGCATAGAACTGCGGACATCCTCGAAGACTTCGTCCGGCATCCCGAGATAGGCGATCGCGGTTTCCCGGGTAAACCAGTGCCCAGGAAACCCGGACAACAACGCGACCGCCTCCGCCGTTTCCGGCGCGAGCCTCCCGAAAGCCTGTTCCAGCGAGTCGTTGATGACGCCCTCAGCGTCCACGATCCCGTTCGCCTGGTAGCGCGCGAGGAGCCCGCTGACCGGATACGGCTCGCCACTGTGCCGCGCAAGGCTCAAGCCCACTTCACGAATCGCGGACGGCATCCGGCCGGACATCTCCAGCAGCGCGTCGGTCGCGTCGGGTTCCGCGTCAAGCCGGACCGCGCCGCAATAGTAGGCAAGCATTTCCTGCGCACCCTCGTTCTCGAGGCCGCCCAACAGAATCGGCGCCGGATCGAGCGCGTCGAGGTCGCGGGTGCGAGCGGAGGAGGTCGCGAGCACCAGGTTCATCCGGAACGGCCGGAACAGCTCGACCTCGCGCGCCGAACCGACGTTGTCGAGAATGACGGTGAACAACCGGGTCGCCAGCACGGAGCCGAACTGCTGGTCCAGACCAGCGTCGTCGGCCGCGATCTCGCCGCTGGGAATGCCCAGCTTCAGCAGCGCCTGCCGTTTGACGAGCGCCAGATCGACGACCGCGCCAGTACGCGATTCCGCGACGTCGATCTCGATCCAGCCGCCAGGGAACCGCTCCCGCACGAGCCCGGCGATCTGCCGGGCGAGCTCGGTCTTCCCGGACCCGACCGCCCCGTAAATAAGACAAACCCCGGATTCGCGCGGCTCCCGAAGATGCTCGGCATTATTGAAAAACCGCTCAACACCCTCAACGACGGGCGGCCGCTGCCCCGCGGCATTCAACACCGCGACGGCTTCCATCAGCTCCGCGCAAAACCCAGGATCGTCCTGGCAAGCGGCCAGCACTTGCCCGCGAAGCTCCGCCACGGAAACCGGCCCGGACCCGAACTTCGCCCCGAACTTGGCCCTGGCGATGCCCGCCAGCTGCCCCAGCCCCTTGTCGACCCGCCCGACCAAGGCGGTGGCCAGCAGTTTTGCCGCCTCACTGGAAAACACCGCAACCGCGTCGATCAAGCCCCACCCCTAGTTCCTGGTACGCGCAAAACCACGCTAGCAGTGCGCGGTGTGCACGTCACCCCACGTCACACTCCCCGCGCCAGCCAGTACGTGAGGGCCACCCTCATTGACTCTGATTCCCTCAGGGTTCCCCTCACGCACCTCCCCGCGCGCCGTGAAGGGCTCCTTCACGGACTTAGATTCCCTCAAGGAGCCCTTCACGGACCACCCCCGCCCGGCTCGCCATCGGGATTGCCGCCCCAATGCGGCATTGGGTGCATCCCACGCACCGAACGCCACATTGGGTGCATCCGACGCACCCAATGCCACATTGGGGCGCTAGCCACCACCCAAACCGCAGCCGATGCACCCGCGATAGAGGCACCCAGCCCGTCCCCGCAGCCAATGCACCCAACCATCGAGGCACCCAGCCCCTCCCCGCACCCCGATACGAAGCCTCCCTGCGGGCGGCGGGTGCTTGTCAAGGCATCTTTCCCGCCTTGACAAGCACCCGCCGCCCGTCAGCACAATCAAGCTTCGGGGTGCCCCACGCAACCACGGTTATCACGGCAACAACCGCTGCTCCTTAGCCACAGCAACAGCCCCAGCCCGAGTATCCACCCCCAACTTCTCATAAATCCGCCCCAAATGCGTCTTAACCGTAGCCTCGCTGATAAACAACCGCCGAGCGATCTCCCGATTCCCCACCCCCTGCGCCAACTGTTCGAGAATATCCCGCTCCCGATCAGTCAACGCAGGCCGAGGCGCCCGCAACTGCGCCATCATCCGATCCGCCACCGGAGCCGACAACGCAGTCCGCCCAGCCGCAGCCGCCCGAATAGCCGCATACAGCTCATCCGCCGACTCAGCCTTCAGCAAATACCCCGTAGCCCCAGCCGCAATAGACCGAGTAATATCAGCGTCAGTGTCATAAGTAGTCAACACCAAAACCCGAGGCGGCTCAGCAACAGCACGAATACGTCGAATAGCCTCCACCCCGTCCATTCCGTCACCCAGCTGCAAATCCATCAACACGACATCCGGCCGCAACGCGGCAGCGAGGTTGATCGCCTCCTGCCCTGTCGCGGCCTCGCCGATGACCTCGATCCCGCCCGCACCGGCCAGCAACGCACGCAGGCCGGCGCGGACCATGGCGTGGTCGTCGCACAGCACGACGCGGATGAGCTGGTCGTCAGACATGGCTTGGTCCCAACGGAATCGCGGCCGAGATGGCGGTGCCCTGCCCGGGCGCGGATTCGACGGTCAACCGGCCGCCGAGCTGGGTCGCCCGCGCGCGCATAGCGGGCAGGCCGTGGCCGCGGCCGTCGGCGCTCGGGGCGGCCGGGTCGAAACCGCGGCCGTCGTCGGTGATGTCCAGCACGACCTCATCGTCTAGGTAGGTGAGAGTGAGCGCCACTCCCGACGCGTCGGCGTGTTCGCGTGCGTTGGCCAGCGCGCCCTGCGCGATCCGCACCAAAGTGGACTGCACCCGGCTGGGCAGCGGCCGGGCAGGCCCGTCGACCTGGACGCGCACCGGCTGCGGTTCGCGTTCGGCGACGTTCCGGAGGGCTTCCTCGACCGAGTGCCCGTCGAGGTCGGCAGGAGCCAGGTCCTGGACGAGACCGCGGGCTTCGGCCAGGTTTCGCGTGCCGATCTGTTGTGCCGCATGCAAATGCTCGCGCGCCAGGTCCGGATCGGCCCACGCGCGGTCGGCCGCCTGGAGCAGCATCGCCTGACTGGACAGACCTTGCGCGAGCGCGTCGTGGATCTCGCGCGACAGCCGTTGGCGTTCGTCCAGCATCCCCGCGCGGCGCTCGGTTTCCCGCAACCGCACCGCCTGCCGACGCAGGTACGTGATCACCGCGGCAGTCACCGCGGCGACGGCCACCGGCACGATCGTCAGGTTCGGGTCGAAGCCGGTCGAGAGCCGGTTCTGCGAGATCACCACGAGCGCCGTTACCAGCGTGACCAGTACTAACGCCGGTCCGGTCGGCAGCGTGCGCAGGCCGGTGACGAACAGCGGGACCGCGCACCACGCGAAGCTCGGCGCGAGCAGCACCAGCACCACCCACAGCACGGTCACGACGGTCAGCCAGCCGAGATACGGCACGGTGACCTGCTCGGGCCCGGTGACCCGCAGCACCAGGCCGACCGCGTAGACCGCCGCCAGGCAACCGGTCAGCGCGATCACCCAGGGCGCGGCCGGTTCGCCGTGGTGGTGGTCGAGGAAGCGCACGATCGACGCGACCAGCAGCAGGAAGAACGCCGTGTGCATGGTCGCGGCGAGCCACCGCGCGTCCCGATCGGTCATCGCCGCCCTCCGTTTTTCCGGTCCCACATCGAGCCTGACCTGTGCGAACCCGGTCGGCATCAGCCGATCGGATGACCCGAGTGTCGGCCGTTCCGCGCCGCGAGGCGAGCCGAGACTCCGATCCGGTGAAGGCGGTCCCGGACGCACGATGAATCCATTAAGCCGGACAAGCCAAGGAGCACCCGATGAAGAACTTCACCGCCAAGACCCGCGTCGCCACCGTCGTCGGCGGGCTCGCCGTGATCGGAGCCGCCACGACCGGCGCGCTGGCCGCCAACGCCGCCACCCCGGCCGCCCCCGCCGCCAACGCCGCGGCCGCCGCCGCTCCCGCCCAGGCCGCGCCGAAGGGGCTGGTCCAGACCACGCACCTGTCGATCGCCGCCGCGCAGAAGGCCGCGCAGGCCGCGCTCGACGCCGCCGAGAAGGCGGGCCAGAAGGTGTCGGTCGCGGTGGTCGACCGCGACGGCAACACCATCGTGACCCTGCGCGGCGACGGTGCCGGCCCGCAGTCGTACTCGTCGGCGGAGGAGAAGGCGTTCACCGCGGTCGCGTGGAACGCCAAGACCTCGGAACTGACCGGCCGGCTGCAGCAGGCCCCGACGCTGAAGGACATCAAGGGCACCCTGTTCCTCGCCGGAGCGGTCCCGGTGGACGCGAACAACGCCCCGATCGCGGCGGTCGGCGTCGCGGGCGCGCCGTCGGGTGCGCAGGACGAGACCTTCGCCCAGGCCGGAGTGGACGCGCTCGGCAAGTAAACGGCGAGCCCGGCGCTGATCCGGTGAGCCTCGTCGGCTGCGGCGAGGCCCACCGGGCCCGGCGGTCAACCGGGTCCGCTGAGCACGATGCGCCCCCACCGACCAGGCCAGGTCAGCCGCCGAACCGCTTCACGTAGTCCTCGACGATCGGCCTTTCCGGCGCGATGATGTCGTCCGGAAGCCGGTCCAGCTCGAAGAACTCGTAGCCGGTGATCTCCGTGCCGTCCACAGTGACCTCGGTGTTCTCTACGGTCGCGGTGAACGCGGCGGTGACGTTGTGGACCTCGTCGCCGTGCGGGTACCGGTAGAAGTACTCCGGTCCGGAGTAGACGCCGAACAGTTCGAGGTCCCGCACCGCCAGGCCGATTTCCTCGCGCACCTCGCGGCGGCCCGCGTCCTCGTAGGACTCGCCGGGGTCGAGGAATCCGCCGGGCAGCCCCCAGTCCTGGCTTTCCTCGCGGAACACCAGCAGCAGCCTGCCGCGCTCGTCGGCGATCAGCACGGACGTGCCGGGCAGGATCAGCGGGCGCGTGCCGACTAGTTCGCGCAGTTCGGCGATGTAGTTCATCAGCGGTCAGTACCTTCTTGGTCGGGTTCAGCTCCGTCCCGGGGACGGAAGGCGACGATCGGCAATTGCCGGACCATCCGGTGCCGCGCCGCGTCGGAGCCGTCGTAGCGCCAGCCCAGCAGTTTGCTCAGCACGGGGTGCAAAACCGGGCGCAGCAGCAGGTTTCGGCGTTCGTAGTCGGCGATCGCGTCGGCGGCTTCGGCTTCGTCGAGGACACGGTACGCGGGGACGAACTTCCGGCGGCCGATCGCGACCTCCGCCGCGGGGGCCGCCTGGATGTTGCGGTACCAGTCCGAGGACGGGCCCAATCCCGCGATGGCCAGCACCTCGTCGGAGCGGGGACGGAGGCCGATCACCTCCAGGACCGTCCGGTACTCGCGGCCGGACTTGCGGCCGACGTGCGTCAGGCACAGGAACCGCTTGCCCAGCAACCATCCCAGGTCGCGGTCGTACAGCTTCGCCGGCGCCTTGAAGACCGTGCGCGCGATCGGTTTCACGGTCGGACTCCTTCCCTTGCCGAATGGTGCAGGTTCGTGATGAGCGCGGTGGACTTCCCGGTCAAACTCCCGGCCACGACTCGGTCAATTCCCGGCAACCGGGCCAGTTTGAGCGCGAGCCGACGCAGGTAGAGCTGCGGTTTGCTGTCCGGGAGGAACCATCGTGCGCCGTTGCGGGCCAAGTGCTGTTTGTCGGCCGCGACGGGACGCCACAGCCGCTCGTATTCCGCCAGCCCTTCGGCGATCGACGACGCCCGGTGCAGCTGATCGGCCAGCACGTACGCGCCCGCGATCCCGAGCGACGCACCCTGTCCGGCCAGCAGCGACACCGCGTACGCCGCGTCCCCGACCAGCGTGACGCGGCCCTTGCGCCACGTTGGCATCTCAATTTGGGCGACCTGGTCGTAATAGATTTCCTCGGACGGCGGGCAGTGCCGCAACGCTTCCGGCACCATCCAGCCCAGCGAGCCGTAGGTGTCCAGCAGCGACTCCCGGACGTCGCCGGGCAGGGCGGGATCGGGCGTGCGGTGGACCGCGAAGGCGGCGACCGTTCCCGCGCGCAAGCCGTAGAAACCCATCTGCCTGCCGACGGTGTCGGTGAGGCAGAACCGTCCGTTTGCCACCGCGTGGATCTCGGGGGACTTGAACAGGAACGCCGCGGTGTGAAAGCCGAGGTAGCGCAGGAACCGCGATTCCTCGCCGAACACCAGCCGCCGGACCGTCGAATGGATCCCGTCAGCGCCCACCAGCAGGTCGGCTTCGAGCACGGAACCATCCGAGAGCGTCGCGGCGACCCGGTCGCCGTCGTCCTCGACAGCGACCACCCCGCTGTCGTACCGAAGCTCGACCGCTGCGGGCAGCGACGTGCGCAAGGCCTGCTCCAGATCCGGCCGCAGGACGCTCAGCAACCGGCCGCCGACGGTGCGCGCGAACTGGCCGAATTGAATATCGGACCGACGCTTTCCTTGTGCGTCAAGGAGAATCGCTTCGGAAATCGGATACGCCGCCTCCTTGATGGCGGGCAACGCTCCCATCGCTTCGGCCGCGTCGTAGCCGGGACCGAAGAAGTCGATCATGTAGCCCTGCGGACGCGGCCCGGGCGCCCGCTCCACCAGCGTGACCTCGTTGCCCAGCTCCGACAGCCGGTTCGCCGCGGCCAGCCCGGTGATACCGGCGCCGCAGACCAGGATTCTCATCGCATTTCCCCTCCCTGAGGTTGCGTGACCAGCCCGCGCAGGACGGCGGTGACCGCCGCCGGATCCCCACCGGGGGCGAGCCCGCGGTGCAGCAGCAAGCCGTCGACGGTCGCCACCAGCACCTCCGTGGTCGCCTCCGGATCGGGGACGCCGCGTTCGGCCAGCCAGCTGCTGACCTGCGCGCGGAACGCCAGGAGCAGTCCCCCGATCTGGTCCCGCAGTTCGTCGTCGCGCCGCGCCGCCAGATACGCCTCGATGAACAGCACCGACAGCGGGTCCACCCCGCTGTACGGCTCGACCGACCCGAACAGCGCGGACACCAGGTCAGCCGGGTTCTGCGTCGCGGCCAGCGCCGGCCCGACGCTCTCCAGCACCTCGCGCATCGCGTCCAGGACCGCCTCGCGGAGCAACGCCTGCAGCGACGGGAAGTGGTAGTGCACCACGCTCGGCGTCACCCCCGCCCGGTCCGCCAGCACGCGGGTGCTCACCGCTGCCCAGCCTCGTTCGGGCACCAGCTCCGTCGCCGCCGCCAGCAACCGTTGCCGCACGTCACGCCCCCGTGCCGCTGCCGGTGAAGTCATCCGCATTTCTCCTGGTCGATCGTCCTGTGCAGTCGTTCAGGGCGATCGTCCTGTACGACTGCCCTGATCGTAGCGCGGTCTCCCGCGGCCGGGAAGCGAGGTGACCCACAACTCACCTGAAGGCGGGAGACGGCGGCGCTGTCCGATCGGTCCGCTACCGTCGGAAACGGCTCTTTCTGCCCGCCCCCGAAACCGACAGGTAATCCACCGTGCCCTCGTCACTGTCCACTGGGTCCATTCGACGTCCGGCATGGCTGTCGCCGCGGGTCGCGCGCACCGAAATCCTCGGCGGGCTGGTCGTCGCGCTCGCGCTGATCCCGGAGGCGATCTCGTTCTCGGTGATCGCCGGGGTCGATCCGCGCGTGGGCCTGTGCGCGTCGTTCACCATGGCGGTGGTGATCTCGTTCGTGGGCGGCCGTCCGGCGATGATCTCCGCGGCGACCGGGGCGATCGCCCTGGTGGTCGCCCCGCTGGCCCGGGAACACGGGTTCGGCTACCTCGTCGCGACGGTGGTGCTGGGCGGGCTGTTCCAGATCGTGCTCGGCTCGCTCGGCGTCGCGCGGCTGATGCGGTTCGTGCCGCGCAGCGTGATGGTCGGCTTCGTGAACGCGCTGGCGATCCTCATCTTCCTGGCGCAGGTGCCGGAGCTGATCGACGTGCCGTGGCCGGTGTATCCGCTGTTCGCCGGCGGTCTCGCGGTCATGGTGTTCTTCCCGCGGCTCACCAAGGCCGTGCCCGCGCCGCTGGTGTCGATCGCGGTGCTCACCGCGCTGACGATCGCGGCCGGAATCGCGGTGCCGACCGTCGGCGACAAGGGCGCGCTGCCCTCGGCGCTGCCGGTGCCGGGGATCCCGGACGTGCCGTTCACCTTCGGCACGCTCGGCCTGATCGCGCCGTACGCGCTGGCGTTCGCGCTGGTCGGGCTGATGGAATCGCTGATGACCGCCAAACTGGTCGACGACATCACGGACTCGCATTCGAACAAGACCCGCGAAGCGGTCGGGCAGGGCGTCGCCAACGTCGTCACCGGGATTTTCGGCGGCATGGGCGGCTGCGCGATGATCGGCCAGACCATGATCAACGTCAAGGTCGCGGGCAGCCGGACCCGGCTGTCGACGTTCCTCGCCGGGGCGTTCCTGATGGTGCTGTGCCTGGTGTTCGGGCCGATCGTGTCGCGGATCCCGATGGCCGCGCTGGTCGCGGTGATGGTGCTGGTCGCGTTCGGCACCTTCGACTGGCATTCGATCGCGCCCAAGACGCTGAAGCGGATGCCGGTCGGCGAGGTCGCGGTGATGGCGGTGACCGTGGGCATCGTGGTGGCGACCAGCAACCTCGCGATCGGGGTCGTGGTCGGGTCGATCACCGCGATGGTGATCTTCGCGCGCCGGGTCGCGCACCTGGTCGAGGTGACCGCGGTGCGCGAGCCCGGCAGCGTCCGGTACTCCGTGACCGGGGCGCTGTTCTTCGCGTCCAGCAACGACTTGGTCTACCAGTTCGACTACGCCGACGACCCGGAGCGCGTGGTCGTCGACCTATCGGCCGCGCACATCTGGGACGCCTCGACCGTGGCCGCGCTCGACGCCATCACGACGAAGTACGAGGCCCGCGGGAAAACCGTCGAGATCGTCGGGCTGAACAAACACAGCGCGGCGATGCACGAAACCCTGTCCGGGGAACTAGCGGGCAGCAGCTGAGGTCAGCCCGGCCGCTCGCTCCCGGATCCGCGGCCGGAGGGTGAATCCGCTCGGCTTCAGCGTCAGCGATTCCACGATCTTCAGCTCGTACGCCGGGTCTGCCTCGAAGTCGTAGCGCTGCAGCATGACCCCCAGCGCCAGCACCGCTTCGTGCAGCGCGAACTGGCGGCCGATGCACGCGCGTTCCCCGGTGCCGAACGGTTTGTACGCCTGAGCCGGACGCTTCCGCACCGCCGCCGGCTCGAAGCGGTCCGGATCGAACTTCTCCGGATCCGGCCCCCACACGGCCGGGTCGCGGTGGAGCATCGGCAGCGGCACGATGACTGAATCGCCCTTGCGCATCGGGTATTTCCCGCCCAGCACCAGGTCTTCGCGGGCTTCCCGGGTGTAGCCGGGCGCGGTCGGCCACAGCCGCATCGCCTCGTCGAGCACGCGGCGGACGTACCGAAGCTTCGCGACGTCCCCGAAAGCCGGTTCGCGATCACCCCACACCGCGTCGACTTCGGCGCGCGCCTTCGCCAGCAGTTCCGGATGACGCGTCAGGTAGTAGAGCGCGAACGACAGCGCGCCAGACGTCGTCTCGTGCCCCGCGACGACGAAAGTGATGGCCTGGTTGCGAATGTTCACCGGGTCGAGCCGCTCCCCGGTCATCGGGTGCCCGTCGGTGAGCATCAGACCGAGCAGGTCGCGTGCTTCGCCGCCTTCCCGGCGGCGGCTCTCGATGACCTCGTCGACCAGGTTCGTCATGGTCGCGATGTCAGCCTGGTTCTGCGCGGACGACCCGGCCAGCGCCCGCCGCACGAACGGAAGCTTGACGTTGTCCAGCTGCGCGAACCGCAACGCACGGATCATCGCGGTGACGAACGGATGCGGTTCGGCCCGCTCGAACGACCCGAACCGGTACCCGAACCCAGCGAGCCCGATCGTCTCGAGCGTCAGCCGGGTCATGTCGGCAGCGACGTCGACCGGACCGTCCGCGCGGTCCCACGCCGCGGTCAGCTCGCCAGCGACGTCGAGCATCATCGAGTGGTAGCGGCGCATCGCCTCGGCGGAGAACGCGGGCTGCAGGATGTCGTGCGCCAGCCGCCAGTTGGGCTCGCGCGTGTGCGCGGTGAACAGCCCGTCGCCGACGACCCCGCGCAACCGTTCGACGCCAAGCCCGACGTGCTTGCCGAACCTTGTCTCGTCGTTCAGCTCGGTGACCAGGTCGATCCCGCAGGCGAACACGATCTCGAGACCGAAGAACCTCCGGGTGAAAATCGGCCCGAGCCCCGCACCGGCCCGCATGGTGCTCTGCAACGGCGTGCGCACATTGGTCCCGAGCAGGTCCCCGAGCACCGGCAACCGGCCCGGCCGATGCGGAATCGCGGTGGTGTCCACAGTTTCGCTCCCTACTGAACCCACATCCAATAGGGTTACCATCCCCCGCTACTGAACCGGTGTCAAGTAAGCTGGGGAGATGCGGACGCGCCTGAGCACCGAACAGCGCCGCGAACAGCTGCTGACCATCGGAGCAGGCCTGTTCGCGGGCCGCCCGTACGACGAGGTGTGGATCGAAGAGGTAGCCGAAATCGCGGGCGTCTCCCGCGGCTTGCTGTACCACTACTTCCCCACCAAAAAGGACTTCTTCGCCGCAATCGTGCGCGGCCAGCGAGACCAGCTCCTGGCCATGAGCGAACCCGACCCAGCACTGCCGGTAGCCGAACAACTGCGCGCCGGGCTGGAGGTATACCTGGAATTCGCCCGCACCCACCCCGACGGCTACCGCATCGTGCACCGCAGCGCAGGCGACGCGGACCGCGAAATCCGGGAAATCTGCGAAGCAGGAATGGCAGCGAACGCGGACCGCATCCTGTCCGCGGTGAGCCAGCTGCGCCCAGTCACCCCCACGACACAACTCGCGGTGCGGGGATGGCTTTCTTTCGTGGCAACACTAATCCTGGACTGGCTGGACGAACCGAAGATCAGCACCGAAGAGCTACGAGACCTTTGCGCGCGAACCCTTTTCGCCGCAGTAGACGTAGACCCCACCACGATCTAGCGCACGCGAACGTGCGTGAGGGCCACCCTCATTGACTCTGATTCCCTCAGGGTTCCCCTCAGGCACTTTCGCGCGCCACCCCACCCCACCCCCAACCCCGATACGAAGCCAGAAACACACTCAAACTTCGGGTGGTCATCCCACCTGGGGCTCGCCGCCAGGCCACTAGTGTCTTGTGATTCTGATGTCTTTACTTTCCGTTGTTGTCGACGAGTTTTCTGACGCTGGTCTGCACGAGTCGGACCTTGGCGAGGATTTCGTCGGCGGTGGCGGTCCAGGCGAACGGCTGGGGGTTGGTGTTCCAGTGGTCGATGTAGTCGCGGATCTGGGTGATGAGCACTTTCACGCTGGAGAAGGTGCCGCGGCGGATGGACTGGCGGGTGATGATGCCGAACCAGGTCTCGATCTGGCTGGTCCACGAGGCTCCCTTCGGGGTGAAGTGGAACCGCACGTGCGGGTGAGCCTCCAGCCACGTCTGGATGGCGGGGGTGGTGTGGGTGGACAGGTTGTCCAGCACGACGTGGATCTGTTTGCCCGCATGGGGTTTGACCGCCCGCTTCAGGAAGGCCAGGAAGTTCGCGCCGTCCCGGACGGGGTAGCACTCGCCGAACACCTCGCCGGTGCCCACGTTCAAGGCGGCGAACAGGTTGGTCACCCCGTTGCGGACGTAGTCGTGCGTGCGTTTCTCCGTCGCGTCGAACGTGATCGGCAGCAGCGGCTGGGTCCGGTCCAGGGCCTGCACCTCAAGCCGGTGTCGCAGGGCGTGGCGTGCCCGCGCGTTCCGACGGTGACGCCGGACCCGGGAAGCGGGGCATGCCGTCTGCGAGGGGCTCCCTGAGGGAATCAGACCTGGATCCACCGGTGTGAATTGGTGTTGTGGGTCGTGTCCGGTCGGGCAGGTGCCCTCTGGCCTGGGATGATTGTTCTTGCGACAGAGCAATTGTCACCGAGGGAGAGGGCACCTG
>NZ_JARACH010000129.1:0-5339 GCF_029087445.1 Amycolatopsis sp. La24 | reverse complement strand
CTGGTGCGACGCCAGCCACACCAACGCGCCCACCCAACAAACACCACCCGCACACCCACCACCAAGATCAGCAAAACCTCAAATCGGTGGATCCAGGTCAGATTCCCTCAAGGAGCCCTTCACGGACCTCGGGGGCCGGGCTCAGGCGGGGTAGCGGCGAAACGCGAAGTCCCGGATCGCCGCGCTCAGCCGCTTCGGGTCGAACCGCAGCTCGACCGGGCTGCGGGCCTGGACGAACTCGGCGTTCGGCAGGTCCTCGGCCAGGCTGCCCGCGTCGCCGAACGGGTGGATCGGGTCGCCTTCGTGCCCGATCACCAGCGTCGGCGTGGTGATCGTGCCCCGGATCGACTTGGGCGGCGCGACGCGGCCGAACAGCACGCCGTGCAGCAACGCGGCCATCGGCGCCGGTTCCTGGCTCAGCGTGTCCGTGATGACGTCCACCCACTGGTTCCCGTGCGGCACCAGATGCGCGGCCAACGCCACCCCGCGCACCGTCGCGGGCAGGAAGCGCGCGGCGAACAACAGGGGTGCGAAGGTCAGCAGCCCGGCGATGATCGCGTTGTCCAGCACCGGCATTTCGACCACCAGCCCGCGCACCCGCGACGGGGCGGCCACGGCCACCTCCAGCGCCACGTTCGCGCCCAGCGAGGTGCCGCCGACCACCGCGTCCTCGATCTCCAGATGGTCGAGCAGCGCGACGGCCTGTTCGCCGAACGCGGGCATCGAATAGCGCCACGACTGCGTCGGCCGGTCCGAATCGCCGTGGCCGAGCAGGTCGAGGGTCACCACGCGGAACCCCGCGCGGGCGAGCCGCCTGGCCAGCGGCGCGTGCATCCGGCGGGTGAACATGATCCCGTGCATCAGCACCACGACGCGGTCGCCGCTGCCGTACTCGGTGTAGCACAGGCGCTGGCCCTCGTGCCGGAACGAGCCGGACAGCTCGATCGGCCGGGCCTTGCGGGCCGCCGCGGGTTCCGCCGGCGGGGCGTCGGCGACGGGCACGGGTGCCGGGTCCATACGGGCGCCTCCCTCTCCACCTCGGGTCTCCAGGAAAGCATCCCGCAGCGCAGTTGGCACAGTGTCAACCGGATGGGCTGGGGTCGGGGGGATGAGTCAAGATGATCGGCATGACCGAACCAGTAGCCGCCCTTCCCGAACTCGCCTCGCTCCGCATCGACCTCGACGGACCGGTCGCCGAGGTGACCCTGCTCGGCCCGGGCAAGGGCAACGCGATGGGCCCCGACTTCTGGCGCGAGCTGCCGCTGGTGTTCGCCGCCCTCGACGCCGACCCGCGCGTGCGCGCCGTCGTGCTGACCGGAAGCGGCAAGCATTTCTCCTACGGCCTCGACCTGCCCGCGATGATGGGCGGATGGGCCCCGCTGCTGGCGGGCGACGCGCTGGCCGGGCCGCGCACCGAGTTCCACCGCGAGGTCCAGCGGCTGCAGCAGGCGGTCAGCTCGATCGCCGAATGCCGCAAACCGGTGGTCGCGGCCGTGTCCGGCTGGTGCATCGGCGGCGGCGTGGACGTCATCACCGCCGCCGACATCCGCCTGGCCAGCGCGGACGCCAAGTTCAGCGTCCGCGAGGTGAAGGTCGCGATCGTCGCCGACATCGGCAGCCTCCAGCGGCTCGCGCCCATCATCGGCGAGGGGCACGTCCGCGAGCTGGCGCTGACCGGCAAGGACGTCGACGCCGCGCGCGCGGAGAAGATCGGCCTGGTCAACGACGTGTCCCCGGACCAGGAGACGCTGCTCGCCAAGGCCCGCGAACTGGCCGCGGAGATCGCCGCGAACCCGCCGCTGGTCGTCCAGGGCACCAAGCAGGTGCTGTCGACGAACACCGAACGCCAGGTCGCCGAGGGCCTGCGCTACGTCGCCGCGTGGAACTCCGCCTTCCTGCCGAGCAAGGACCTCCAGGAAGCCGTCCAGGCCTTCCTGGAGCGACGAGCGCCGGACTTCAAGGGCGAGTAAAACAGGCACGGGAAAGCGAGCACGAGGAGTACGACGTGAGCAACGGCGCTGAGGTCACCGGCTACCAGGCATTCCGCGCGGCGCGGGACTATCTGCAGGCCCACCGCTTGGACTACGAAACCGCCTACCGCGAGTTCGCGTGGCCGCAGCTGGACGAGTTCAACTGGGCCACGGACTGGTTCGACGCGATCGCGGCGGACCCGGCGAACGCGCAGCGGTACGCGCTGTGGATCGTGGAAGAGGACGGGACCGAGAACCGCTGGACGTTCCCGGAGATGTCGGCGCGGTCCAATCAGGTCGCGAACTGGCTGCGCGGCCTCGGCGTCGCGCGCGGCGACCGGGTGATCGTCATGCTCGGCAACCAGGGCGAGCTGTGGGAGACCATCCTCGCGGCGATCAAGCTGGGCGCGGTCGTGATCCCGGCGTCCACGCTGCTCGGCCCGGCCGACCTCGTGGACCGGGTGGAGCGCGGCAACGCCAAGCACGTGATCGTGCGCGACGTCGACGCGGAGAAGTTCGCCGACGTCGCCGGCGACTACACGCGGATCGCGGTCGGCGAGCCGGTTTCCGGTTGGCACGCCTTCGAAACCGCGTACGCCTCGGCCGCCGAATTCACCCCGGACGGGGTCACCCGCGCCGAGGACCCGCTGCTGCTGTACTTCACCTCGGGTACCACCGCGAAGCCGAAACTCGTGCAGCACACGCACGTTTCCTATCCGGTCGGCCATCTGTCCACAATGTACTGGATCGGGCTGGAACCGGGCGACGTCCACCTCAACATCTCGTCGCCGGGCTGGGCCAAGCACGCGTGGAGCAACTTCTTCGCTCCCTGGAACGCCGAAGCGACGGTGTTCCTGTACAACTACGCGCGGTTCGACGCGGCGGCGCTGATGGCGCAGATGGACCGCTGCGGCATCACCAGCTTCTGCGCGCCGCCGACGGTGTGGCGGATGCTGATCCAGGCCGACCTCAGCGCGCTGCGGACGCCGCCGAAGAAGGTCGTCGGCGCGGGGGAGCCGCTCAACCCCGAGGTGATCGAGCAGGTCGAGAAGGCGTGGGGCGTCACCATCCGGGACGGATTCGGGCAGACCGAGACCAGCGTCCAGGTCGCGAACACGCCGGGCCAGGACGTCGTGGCCGGGTCGATGGGCCGCCCGCTGCCCGGGTTCGCGGTCGCGCTGGTCGACCCGGTCACCGGCGAGCGCGCGACCGAGGGCGAGATCTGCCTCGACCTCGCGCACCGGCCGGTCGGCCTGATGGCGGGCTACGCGGACGACGACGAACGCACCTCGGCCGCCTTCGGAGGTGGCTACTACCACACCGGCGACGTCGGCTCGATCGACGAACGCGGCTACATCACCTACGTCGGCCGCACCGACGACGTCTTCAAGGCGTCGGACTACCGGATCTCGCCGTTCGAGCTGGAGAGCGTCCTGCTGGAGCACGAGGCGGTCGCCGAGGCGGCCGTGGTGCCCGCGCCGGACCCGATCCGGCTGGCCGTGCCCAAGGCGTACGTCGTGCTCGCCTCCGGGCGCGAGCCCAACGCCGAGACCGCGCGCGAGATCCTGGCGTACGCGCGGGAGCACCTCGCGCCGTACAAGCGGATCCGGCGGCTGGAGTTCGGGGAGCTGCCGAAGACCATCTCGGGCAAGATCCGCCGGGTCGAACTGCGCGGCCGGGAAGGCGGCGAGCGGCCCGAGGGCGAGTTCCGCGAGGACGACTTCCCGGACCTCAAGTCCTGAGCCGCGGCGGCGGTCCCGGTCCTATTCGGCCGGGACCACCGCCGCCAGCACGGTCTGCTCGCCCTTGCTGCACGTGGTGCCGCCCTGCGCGGCGGGCGGGCCGGACACGCACAGCCAGCCATCGACGGTCGCGTTGACCGGGTTGTTCGAGCCCGCCGCCTGGCGGCCGTTGATCGCCTGGTGGAACTTCTTGACGAGCGCCATCGCGTCCGCGCACGGGATGGCTTTGTTGTCGTAGACGTACAGCGTCATCCCGCTCGCCGCGGTGACGGTGCCGCACGTGCCCGGAGTGGACGGCGGCGCCTGCTTTGACGGTTTCGGCGCGGCCGCGGTGCTGCTGGGCGCGGCGGGCGGACTGCTCGCGCCCGCGGTCTGCGGCAGCGGCGGGGGAGCGTGCGTGCTCGGCGCGGCCGAGGCGATAGCGGAGGGCGCCGACGAGGCGGCTGCCGGTGGCGCTTGATCCCCCGAACAGGCGGTGAGCGCGGGCAAAACCACCACAGCCGCGCACAGCGGCCCGTACACGGTTTTCGACGGGAGCACCGCGATCCTTTCTCCGGGGTCGCGCCCATTCTGGCCCCTCGCGCCCCCGCTGAGCGGCACCGACACACCGGAGCGGCGCCGGTTGAGTCTACTGTGGACGGTTGGTTTCGCTTTCCGGACGGGGAAATCCGCATCGCCGGGACGCATCGTTCGGAGGAATCCGTCCCGGGGCGGTTAACGCTCGGCGGTCCCGCGCCGACGTAGAGGGCAGGCGCCCCGCGCGTTCCAGGTCCCCGAAGCCCGACGCCAGAGAGCACGAGTCACCGAGAGCATGAGCACCGAAACCGCCCCCGCAGCCGAGACCGACGCCCCGACCGACCCGCCGACCGAACCCTGCAGCGTGGTGTGGTGCGGCGGCCGCCCCTACGTGCTCGAAGCCGGAGCCGTGCGCCCGCGCTGGGTGGGCACCGACGGCCGCGGCCGCCCCGAAACGCTCAGCAACGCGCAACTGCAGCGCCGCGGCTGGAGCCACCGCCGGGCGGCCAGCAGGCGGCGCTCCCGCTGAATCTTCCGCCGGACGGCGGCCGGAACCGGGGAGGGGTTCCGGCCGCCGTCCGGCGGATCCGCGTTTTTTCCCGGCGCCGCACCGGTTCGCCTGCCGGACCGGTTCGTTCGCGGGGCCGGTCCTGCTGCGGCTCCGATTCACGTGGTGGGCCGGTTTGCTCACAGCACCGGTTTAGGCGTGGCTCCGATCCACCTGGTGGACCGGATTGCTCGCGGAGCCGGTCCGGCCGTGGCTCCGATTTGCCCGCCGCGCCGGCTCGGCCGCTGCCGCGTTGAGGTTTTCTCGGCAGCGGTGGCGTGCAGCGTCGTTGCGGTGGTGCGCAGCACCGCCGGGGTGCGCGGCCTTCTCCGCGCGCGCGGACGTTCGCGAGGGGAACCCTGACGGAATCAGAGTCAATGAGGGTTCCCCTGACGAACCGTGACGCCAGCCCGGCCGCGCTCCTCGGCCAGGGATAGCTAATGGGTTGTGTTCGGGCGGGTTTGGCAGGCTCGGATGTGGTGGCTGCTGGTGGGTGAGCACTCGTGGGGCCTGGGTTTGTTGAGACCTTCGTGAAGACCGTGCCCCCGCCGGTGAGCAAGAGAT
>NZ_JARACH010000128.1:0-5350 GCF_029087445.1 Amycolatopsis sp. La24 | reverse complement strand
TACACAGCCAAAAACACGGCGCGGGGGTGCTTGTCAAGGCATCTTTCCCGCCTTGACAAGCACCCCCGCGCCGTAGTCACACTCAGGCTGAGGGGTGGTGGGCCAACCTCAAACGCAATGTCGCCGCCAGGCGACGAGCCGACCGAGCTGCCCAGGAAGCTCAAACACAAACCCCACCCAGGACAGCCGCAGCCTCCACGACCATCCCGTCCACCTCCCCCACCAACCGCTCAATCTCCCCCCACCACCGCGAATCCCGCCCCGAATCCGGAATCAGCGAAGTCCCCACCAGCAACAACAACGTATCCACCTCGTACGCCCGATCCGCCAACCGCAACAACGGCACCGGATCCCCACCGGAATCCCCGGCAGCAAAACGACAAGCCGCATGCCCCAGCTCCCGGCACACCGTCCGCAACCGTTCCCGCACCGCGTCCGCGCGCGGGTCCGCTCGAGGACCGCCGGTCCGGATATTCCACGCCACCGAAAGCAGACAGCGCCCGGCATCGTCCATCGCGGTGTTCGTCACCGGGCGAGTCTGGAAGCACCCTCCCCGCCGCGGGTGACCCGACACGCGCGACTCACCGCATCGAGTGAAGCAACCGCACCGTCGCGTCGAGCGGCAGGCGATCGTCCGCCGCGCGCGCGAGGAAATCCTTGATCCGCTGGCCGTCCGGAGTCAGCGAATCCACGTCGTTGACTTCCGCGCTCGCCGCTTCCAACGTCCCCAGCCCGGCATTGTGGTGCGCGTCCCGAACGGCGTTCCGCAGCACCGCCAGTTCCGCCGTCGACGGTCCCCGCTTCTCCGCCCGCAGACGCTCGACGATCCGGAGCACCTGCGGCGAATGCGCGGCCAGCGACTGCCGTCCGGCGAAGGACGCGACCATCCGCGGCGTCGCCCGCGTCTCGGCAGGCGGCGGTGGCACCTCGACCGCCTCGCCGACCACCCGCAGACTCTCCAGCGCCGCAGCACGCCGGCGTTCACTCTCGCGCACGCGCGCGAGCGGATCCTTCCGCCGGGACGCCGCGATCGAGCGCGCGTCCGCCCGGGCCCGCTCCCCCACGTCGGTCAGGCGCGAGCGCCGTTGATACGTGCCCTCGTCGGCAGCCTGCTTGCGCCGGTTCGCGAGCCAAGCCTCGAAGGTCTGCCCACGCCGGGGCGGCTCGCGCACCTCAGCCATGTCGGCGGCCGACTCGTCGGCGAACCAGGCCTTCATCCGCGAACGCAGGAAGTCGCCCGGCTTCTCGCTCGCGCGGCGCGGCCGCTGACGGGTCCCGTCCGGCAGCGCGCTCATCGCGATCAGCAGCGCGTCCGGGCAGTATCCGTTGGAGTACCAGAACTCCAGCTGCCGCTCGACGTCGTCGCGTTCCTCCCGCGTCAGCCGCTCGGACACCCAGCCCATGCGGCGGACCAGCACGCCCGTCGACTGGGCGCGTTCGCGTGCGTCGGCGGGCACGACCGTGGACGGCCACTCCTGATCCGCGATCCGCACCATGCCACACCTCCCTTGCCGACGACGCCTACGTTATCCCCCCGCACCGACAATTACCCGGCCCGCCGCAGCACCGCCACCGTGTTCGCCGCCACGATCACCCCGATCGCCGCCCACGCGACGGCGTCGAGCCGCTGGTCCAGCAGCACCAGCCCGACGAGCGCGGCCATCACCGGGTTGACGCTCATGAACGCCCCGAAGAACTGCGTCGGCACCCGGCGCAACGCCATCAGGTCGACGAGAAACGGCAGCGCCGACGACAGCAGCCCGGCGGTGAGCGCCGCCGCGAGCGCGCCGGGCGTCGGCGGGTGGTGCAGCATCGCGAACACCCCGATCGGCACGTACAGCAGACCGGACACCCCGGCCGCGGCAGCCGAACCCGCCGCCCCGGGCAGGCGTCGGCCGACGGTCCGGTTCAGCAGGATGTAGCAGGCCCAGCACGACGCGGCGACCAGCGCGAGCCCCATCCCGAGGTAGTCGGTGCTCGGCTGCGGCCGCATCAGCGCGCCGACCGCGACCGCGGCGGCCACCGCGCACGCCAGGTCCGTCCGGCGCCGGGAGCCGGCCAGCGCGATCGCCAGCGGGCCGAGGAATTCCAGCGTCACGGCCAGTCCGAGCCCGATCCGGTCGACGGCGGTGTAGAGCGACAGGTTCATCGTCGCGAACACCGCGGCCAAAGCGAGCACCGGCCACCACTGCCGCGCGGTGAAGCTCCGCAGCCGCGGCCGTCCGACCGCGAGCAGCACCACCGCCGCCACCCATTGGCGGACCGCCACCACGCCCGGCGGGCCGAGCACCGGGAACGCGAGCGCCGCGGTCGCCGCGCCGACCTGGTTCGACAGCGCGCTTCCGAGCAGCATCGCGGCGCCGGCCGCCCGGGCGTCGCCGCCGCGCGTGCGCGGAGCCAGTTCCGTAGTCGCCATGCGGTCGAGCATGCGACCGGCCGATCCATGCGCAAAATGCATTGACCGCATCAGCGATACGCTGGACGCATGGATCTGGAGCTGCGCCAGCTGCGCTGCCTCGTGACGATCGTGGACGCGGGCACGTTCACCGACGCCGCGCTGGAACTCGGCGTCTCGCAGGCGGCGGTATCCCGGAATCTGGCGTCGCTGGAACGGGTTCTCGGCGTGCAGCTGCTGCATCGCACCAGCCGGAGCCTCGAGCCGACGACCGCGGGCGTCCAGGTGCTCGCCCGCGCCCGGCATCTGCTCGCCGAGGCCGACGACCTCGTCCGCGAAGCGACCACCGGGCACACGCGGCTGCGCATGGGCCACGCGTGGTCGGCGATGGGCAGGCACACCGCGGAGTTCCAGCGTCGCTGGGCCGCCCGGTACCCGGACGTCGAACTGCTGCTCGTGCGCGCCAACACCGCGACCGCCGGGCTGGCAGAAGGACTCGTCGATCTCGCCGTGGTGCGCCACCAGGTGCCGTCGGGCAAGTACGCGCACGCGGCGGTCGGCCGCGAGGACCGCTACTGCGCCATGGCCGTCGACGATCCGCTCGCCGGACGCCGCACCGTCACGCTCGCCGATCTCGCGTCGCGGCTGCTGGTGATCGATCCGCGCACCGGCACCACTTCCGCCGAGCTGTGGCCGCCGGAAGCGCGCCCGCGGATCGAGTACACGCACGACGTCGACGACTGGCTGGCCGCCATCGCCACCGGCCGCTGCGTCGGCGTCACCCCGCATTCCACGGTGACGCAGTACCGCCGCGACGGCATCGTGTACCGCCGGGTCCGCGACGCGCCGCCGGTGCCGGTCCAGCTCGCGTGGCGCGCCCACGATCCGCATCCGGCCACGCACGCCGCGGTGGCGTTGCTCGGCGAGCTGTACCGGAAGCCGCCGAAAACCGCTTCCGCGCGCCCGCGATAGTCCACTGTGGATCTTGAACCCGGGGCGATCATTTTCCGTTGACGCGGCGGCGCGGGGCGGCAATGATGAAGTCGTCCAGCCACGAAAGGAACCACGGAATGCCGCGTCGCACCGAACGCATGCACCTGTCGGGCATTCCCGGCTCCGCGCCATGACGTGGCCTGCCACGCCGTGAGCGAGGAGCCGCCCGCCGGAACGCCGGCCGGGCGGCTTTTGCGTTCGCGGCCCGTTCAGCCCCGAAAGGAGGTGCCCGTCGCCATGGGAGTCCTGGTTCTCAATGCCGGCTACGAGCCCCTGCACACCGTCTCGCTCCCCCATGCCATCCGGATGCTGGTCCGCCAGGTCGCGGTCGTCCACGAAAGCGACGGGCCGGACCTCGGCGTCTTCCCGCGGCCGAAGGTGGTGCGGCTGCTGCGCTACGTCGTGATGAAATGGCGCTATTCCGGGCCGCCGCGCTGGTCGCGTACCGGCGTGCTGCGGCGAGACCGGCACACGTGCGCCTACTGCGGGCGCCGGGCCACCACGGTCGACCACATCACGCCGGTGTCGCGCGGCGGTCCGCGCACGAGCTGGCTCAACACCGTCGCGGCCTGCGGCGGGTCGGCGCGCAGCTGCAACGCGCGCAAGGCCGACCGCACGCCCGCCGAAGCCGGGCTGACGCTGCGTTTCCCGCCGCGCGTCCCGCGGTGGGAGGAGCTGCATCCGCTGGCCGGACTGTCCACATGAGACTCGCGCTAGGCTGTACCCCGTGAAGGGCTTGCTGCTGCGGCTGTCCGCGGTCGATTCCGGCGCGGAAACGGCGGTGCGCGTCATCGCGTATTTCGACGAGCTGATCGCCCGGCGCGCGACGCTGCCGGATTTGCTGCGCGCTACGGCTTTTCTCGCGGAATGCGCAGCCGGGATTCGCCGGGCGGACGGAACCGTGCTCCGGTACCGGCCGACCGGCGAACCCGGCGGCGACGGCCCGGTTCCGCCCGGCGCGGTCGTCGCGGACCTCGACGGCGCCGGGCGGGTCTGGCTGGAACGCGCGGGCGAACCGGGACCGCTGGACGATCTGGTGCTCGAACGGCTCGCGATCTCGGCGAAGGTGCTCAACCCGGTCGAACCGCCGCCTGCCGCACCGCATCTCGCCGACCCGGCGCTGGTCGAGCTGGTGCTGGGCGAGCAGGCGGCGGACGAGGACCGGGCGCGGGCGCTGACCCTGCTCGGCCTGGACACCGCGCGTCCGCTGCGAGTGGTGGCGGTCGCTTCGGGCGCGGGTCGCGATGCCGGCGCGGACGCGGTCGCGCTCGTCGCCCGCGGCAAACCGCTCGGCGCGCGGGTGGCCGTGGTCGGCGGGGTGGCCGCGGTGCTGGTGCAACCGCGCGAGGGCCCGGATTCGGTTGTCCCGACGCTGAACGAGACGCTGGCGTTGCGAGCCAAGGACCGCACGCTGCCCCGGGTGGGAGTCGGCGACGCGGTGGACGGCCTCGAAGCCCGGCGCTCGTGGCTGCAAGCCCGCCTGGCACAACGATTCGCGGCGACCGCACGGCCGTTGATCGTGCACGAGGACCTCGGCGCGGTGACGCTGCTGGCGGAGATCCCGGTCGAGCACCTGCGCGCGCAGCCGGACGTGCTGGCGTTGAACGCGCTCGCCGAGAGCGGCGATCTGGAAACGCTGGAAGCCTTCTGCCGCACGGGTTCTCTCCGGCAGGCGGCGATCGCGCTGCACCGGCACCACAGTTCGGTGGCGGCGCGGCTGGCGCACGTGGAGGACGCACTGGGATGGTCGCTGGACGACCCGGCGGGACGATTCCGGGCGCGGCTGGCGTTGGCGGCGCGGAGATTGGCGAACAGCGAGATCTCGTGAGTGTCGATGCCGGTTAGAACCCAATGCCGCGTAGCTTAGTTTGATCATGCTGCTGGGGTGAGTTTGCGGAGTCTGATGGCGGGTGGGCCGGGGTGGCGGGTGCTGGCGGGTTCGGTGCGTTTCTTGACCCGGTA
>NZ_JARACH010000127.1:0-5559 GCF_029087445.1 Amycolatopsis sp. La24 | reverse complement strand
GGGTGCGGGGGTGGTGTGGGTGCCTCGATGGTTGGGTGCATCGGCTGCGGGGGAGGGGCTGGGTGCCTCGCTCGTTGGGTGCACCGGTGCGGGTTGGGTGGGGGTGGGGCTAGCGCCCCAATGTGGCATTGGGTGCGTGGGATGCATCCAATGTGGCGTTCGTTGCGTGCGACGCACCCAATGCCACATTGGGTGCGTCGCGGTCCGTGAAGGGCTCCTTGAGGGAATCTGGGTCCGGGAAGGGGTCCCTCAGACCGGGTGGTGGGTCGTGAGGGGAACCCTGACGGAATCAGAGTCAATGAGGGTGGCCCTGACGCGCGTCGGGCTCAGTTTTCGCGGTCGATGTTCAGGGCGGAGAAGGTTTGCACGACCGGCATCAGCTCGATGACGTTGATGTTCACGTGTGCTGGCTGGGAGCTTGCCCAGAAAACCGACTCGGCGACGTCGTCTGCGGTCAGCGGTGTGGTGCCTGCGTAGACGTTGCTCGCCTTGGCCTGGTCGCCGCCGAAGCGGACGGTGGAGAATTCGGTGCCGCCTACCAGGCCCGGTTCCACGTTCGTCACGCGGACGCCGGTGCCGCGCAGGTCGGAGCGCAGGTTGAGGCTGAACTGGTGCACGAACGCCTTCGTCGCGCCGTAGACGTTCGCGCCGGGGTACGCGTAGCTGCCTGCGACCGAGCCGATGTTGATCACGTGTCCGGCGCCGCGTTCGACCATGCCGGGCAGTACTGCGCGGGTGAGGTGGACGAGACCGGTCACGTTGGTCTCGATCATCTGGTCCCAGTCTTCCAGCTTCGCCTCGTGCGCGGGCTCGAGACCCTTCGCGAGGCCGGCGTTGTTGACCAGGATGTCGATCTTCGCCCACTCCTCGGGCAGCTGCGCGACGACATCCGCGACGGCGGCCGGGTCGCGTACGTCCAGGACCAGCGGGTACACCGCGTCGCCCAGTTCGTCCGCCAGCGTCTTGAGCCGGTCGCCGCTGCGGGCCGCGGCGACGACCCGCGCGCCTTCCGCTGCGAACCGGCGCGTGATCGCTGCACCGAAGCCGGCGCTGGCGCCGGTCACCAATACGGTCTTCATGGAGTGCGTCACCGTTCTTCCGCGTGGTCCTGGTCCAGGAAGCGGCCGAACACGTCGTTGAACTCGGCCGCGCGCTCCAGGTTAGGCAGGTGCCCCGCGCCGTCGAGCACCACCAGCTCCGAGCCGGCCACGAGCCGGTGCAGCAGCTGCGCGTCGGCGACCGGAGTGAACTCGTCCTCGCTGCCCACCGCGACCAGCGTCGGCACGCTGACCTGCTTGAGCGAATCGCGGTAGTCGGGGCGCCTCGCCCGGGCCCGCAACGCGGCCGCCGCGCCTGTCGCTGGTGCGTGGCGCATCATCTTCCGGACGTGCCCGGTCACCTCGGGGTTCTCGCGGAAGGTGCCCGGCGACACCATCTTCGGCAACAGCTCGTCGGCGTACGCGGTCATGCCTTCCGCGAGCACCCGGTCCGCGGCCTGGTTGCGGCTCACCTTTCCTTCGTCGGTCTCGGGCTCGGCGAACGTGTCGGCGAGCAGCAGCGCGGCAATGCGCTCCGGGTAGTCCCGGACGGTCTGCATCACGATCTGCCCGCCCATCGACAGCCCGCCCAGCGCGAAGCGGTCGATGCCGAGGTGATCGGCCAGCCCGACGAGATCCTCGGCGAAGTCTTCGAGCCCGCGGACCGCCGGACCGGTGCTTTCCCCGTATCCCCGCAGGTCAGGCATCACGACACGGCGGCCGTTGCGGGCGAGGTGCTCGGCCTGCGGACCCCACATGGACCGGTCGAACGGATGCCCGTGCACGAGAAGCACCGCGACCTCCGACCGCGGTCCGAGGTCGTCGTAGGCGATCCGGGCGCCGGAGAGGAGAAGGACTGTCTGCATGGTCCCGACGCTAATCGGGGCGATTTCTCCGTGCAATAAGGTGCAATGTAGTCGGAGCAATGTTTTTCTAGCGCAGCTTCGCGAAGAACTGCCGGACGTCGCCCGCCCACAGCTCCGGCACCTCCTGCGCCGCGTAATGCCCGCCGCGGCCGTACTCGTTCCACGACACGAGGTTCCGGCGATGTTCGGTGAACACGCGGATCGACGGCAGGTCGCCGGGAAACTGCGCGACCCCCAGCGGCACCGGATTGCGGCCTTCGGCGGGCGTCTCCCGGGCTTCCTCTGCGTAGATCCGGATCGCCGAACCCGCCGTGCCGGTCAGCCAGTGGATCGTGACGTGGGTGAGGATCCCGTCCGCGTCGAGGCCGTGGTCGTGCATCGCCTGCGCGTTCCAGCCGAGCAGGCCGACGGGGGAGTCGGACAACGCGTGCGCGAGCGTCTGCGGCTGCTGCGCCTGGACGACGCCGTAGGACGCTTCGTTCGCGAAGTAGTGGTGGAACGCGTCCCACGCGGCTTTGTCCTTGTCGGACAGGTCGGCAATCCACTGTGGATCGTCGTCCGGCGGCGGATCCCAGGTCTGCGTCACGTGCGCGCCGATCACATGTTCCGGCGCTACGCGACCGACCTCCGGCGCGATCCCCGAACCCCAGTCGTTGCCCGCGGTCCCGTAGCGCTCGTACCCGAGCCGGCGCATCAACTCCGCCCACGCCCGCGCGATCCGCCGCGGACCCCAGCCGGTGTCGGTCGTCGGTCCGGAAAACCCGAACCCCGGCAACGACGGCAGCACGACGTCGAACGCGATCGACGGATCAAGCCCGTGCGCGCGAGGATCGCTCAACGGCCCGACCGCGGCCAGATACTCCGCCGCCGAGCCCGGCCACCCGTGACTGAGGATCAACGGGATCGCGTCCGGCTCCGGCGAACGAGCGTGCAGGAAATGCACGTTGCTGCCGTCGATCGTGGTCGTGAACTGCGGATACTCGTTGAACTGCCGCTCCCAAGCCCGCCAGTCGTAGCGTTGTCGCCAGTGCTCGGCCAGCTCGCGCACCCGGCCGACGCTGACGCCGTACCCCTGATCACCGCCGACCGGCTCCGGCGCCCACCTTGTCCGGTCGAGCCGTTCTCGCAGGTCGACCAGGTCCGCCTCGGGGATCTCCAGCCGGTACGGCCGGATCTCGTCAGTCATGCTCAGCTCCTTCGGAAAGCCGCCGGGCGCAGGCGTTGAGATACCGCACCTGGCGGATGTTGGTGGCGAGTTCGGCCGCGCGCAGGTACACACTCCGGGCCGCTTCGCGGTCGCCCGCCTTTTCCAGAAGATGTGCGCGCGCCGCATAGAACCGCCGGTCCCGGCGGTCCAGCGCGTCGAGCAGTCCAAGCCCGGCAGCAGGTCCGTCCGCCATCCCGACCGCGACGCCGTGGCTCACCTTCGCGACCGGACTCGCCGAAACCTTGAGCAGCAGCCGGTAAAGCCCGACGATCTGCCGCCAGTCGGTCTCCTCGGCGGTGGCGGCCTCGTCATGGACCGCCGCAATCGCCGCCTGCAGCTGATACGGCCCGACCGGCCCGCGCGGCAACGCCGCCGTCACCAACTCCACCCCGCGCCGGATCGACTCGGTCTTCCATCGCGTCCGGTCCTGCTCATGCAGCGGAACCAGCTCGCCCTGCTCGGTCACCCGCGCCGGCGACCGCGCGTCCGTCAGCAACATCAACGCGAGCAGCCCCGCGGCCTCGCTGTCGTCCGGCAGCAGCGCGGCCGTCATCTCTGCCAGCCGGATCGCCTCCCTTGCGAGGTCGCCGCGGCGCAGATCCGGCCCCGACGTCGCCGAGTACCCCTCGGTGAAAATCAGGTACAGGACATGCAGGACGGCTTCGAGCCGCTCGCGGCGCGTTTCTTCCGGCGGCATCCGGAACGGCACGCCGCTGTCCTGGACGGTCCGCTTGGCCCGGGAGATCCGGCGGGTCATCGAGTCCTCGGACGTGAGGAACGCCCGCGCGATCTCCGCCGTCGTGAGCCCGCCGACGGCCCGCAAGGTGAGCGCGACCTGCGACGCCACCGAGAGCGACGGATGGCAGCAGAGCAGAAGCAGGATCAAGGTGTCGTCCCCGGTCTGCTCGCCGACCGCCTCGCGCGCGGCTCGGCTCTCCCGCTCGCGTCTTGCCTGGTCAGCGCGGAGCAGATCGATCAGCTTCCGGCTCGCGACCTGCATCAGCCAGCCGAAGGGCCGCTCGGGAATCCCCGTCTCCGGCCACCGCTCGGCGGCTTTGAGCAGGGCTTCCTGGACCGCGTCCTCGGCCGGGTCGAACCGCCCATAGCGGCGGACCAGCGCGCCCAGCACCTGCGGCGCGAGGGTGCGCAGGGTGCCGTCGAGCGTGGCCGGGAGGGAGGGGTCGGTCATCTCTGCCGCCTCGGTCGCTTGGTTCCTGGGTTCAGAGTTCGCTGTCGTTCCCCATCACCGGCCGGACCACGACCCCGGCGTCGGCCAACCGTCCCGGGGCTTTGAGCAGTCCCGCCGCGATGTCGGTCGCCCGGTCGAAGCTGGCGCAGTCGACCATCCAGTACCCGGCGATGACTTCCTCGGTCTCGCCGAACGGCCCGTCGGTGACGACCGGAGCTCCGTCCCTTAACTGGAGGCGGCGGGCCAGCACGGGAGCGGCGAGCCCCTGGGTCTCGACCAACTCTCCCGAATCGGCCAGCGCCCCGGTGAACCCGGCGAGGAACTCGTCGACCGCCGCCATTTCCGCGGGGGTCGCTCCGCCCTCCTTGCCGCTGAGGTGGTCGTAGTCCTGCTGGTTGCCGTACGCCAGGATCAGGTACTTCATCGGATACTCCCTCTGTCTTCGGTCTCGCATGGCCGTCAGTCGGGGAAAGAACGAAGCCGCCTGCCCCGCACCGGACATCGTCTCGACGTCCTTCTGGGTGACCCGGGTCACTCGCTGGTTCGGCGCTCATGATGCCTCCGAACCGCCCGCCCTCGGTGTCGTCCGGCGCGGGCACGCCGATGTCCAGCGGCAATCCGCTCTCGCCGGCGCCTCGCTCGGCAAGCGGGTCTCGGCATTCACCGATAACGCGAGCCGCCCGTTCTTCCGCATTACGGCATCCGCGAGCCGATAAGCCACCGGATTCGCCGCGCTCCGGTCCGGTGAGTCGGGGCCGCGGTGCCCGCCGGATCGGCCGCAACGGGCCTATTCGGCCGGTTGACCTGCGAAGATCGCATTAAGGGACCCCCCTGTTTAGGGCCGTTTTGAGCCGTGTAATCTTCTCTTCGTCGCCAGGGAAACCGGGCGGCCGCCGGGACACGAACCAAGCTCTCGCCTCTAGGGTGATTGAGTGGGTGTCCCACCAAAAACTGCTAGGAATGACCGCTTCGGTCAGGCTCGCCCTCACGGGGGGTTGGGTTTGGTTCGGGGTGTGTTGCTTGAGAACTCAACAGTGTGCTAGTGAACTAAGCCAGTAGAGCTTATATGAAACCCCCTCGTCGGGGTTTCCTTTGAGAAATGATTGAGAAGTAGTCTCGATCGAACTTTACAGCATTGTTGGAGAGTTTGATCCTGGCTCAGGACGAACGCTGGCGGCGTGCTTAACACATGCAAGTCGAACGCTGAACCGGTTTCGGCCGGGGATGAGTGGCGAACGGGTGAGTAACACGTGGGTAATC
>NZ_JARACH010000126.1:0-5604 GCF_029087445.1 Amycolatopsis sp. La24 | reverse complement strand
GTCGCACCAGAACTCATAACCAGCGATCACACCAGCCCCGGCCAGCACAAGCCACACCGCCACGCCGGACACCCAACACCACAAACAAGATCAACTTAAGCTACGTGGCATTGGGTTAGAACCGGCAACACCACTCACGAGGCCGCCAACCCGTTCCGCCGCAAGAACTCCTCAGCGATATCCTTAGCGTTCCGCTTCTCATCCGTGTACTGCACGTTCAGCTCGGTCAGCTGCTCCGTAGTCAACGCCGCCGAAACCCGGTTCAGCGCTGCCGTTTCAGCGGCATTCAACGTCCCCCGCGACACCAGCGGCACGATGTTCTGCGCCGGGAACATGTGCTTGTCGTCCTCCAGCGGCACGAACCCGTTGGACGCGATAGTCGCCGACGTGCTGAACAGGTCCGCCACCTGCACCTCGCCCGACTTCAACGCCGCCACCGTCACCGGGCCGCCGGTGTCCGTCGTGCGGATTTCCTTGAACTCGCACCCGTACAGCTGCTTGATCCGGTCCTTCCACCGGCTGCTCCACTGCCCCGGCCCGCCCATCACCAGGTCCTTGCAGCGCGGTCCCAGATCAGAAAAGGTCTTCACCCCGGTGGCCGCGAGTTCCTTGCCCACCACGAGCAAATCCTTGTCCTGCGCGGGCGACTGGTCGAGAACCTCGAATCCGCCCGGGATTTTCTGCTTCAGCTGTGCGTAAACATCTTCCGACGTCGTCGCCGGAGTGTTCTTGTCGAAATACCGCAGCAGGTTCCCGGAGTAATCCGGCACCACGGACAAAGACTTGTCCTGCAACGCTTTCACCACGACCTCGCGGCTGCCGACCGGCGGTCGCACCGTCACGTTGTGCGCGCCGACATTCCGCAAAGCCCCGGCATAAATCTGGGCCAGCAAAGAGCTTTCCCCGACATCCGACGCGCCGATGATGATGTCGCCGGTACTGCCGCCCTCACCGCCGCCGGACAGCGGGTTTCCGCATGCCGACGCCAGCAGCGCCAGCCCGGCCACCAGGATCCCCCACCGTTTCACGCTGCTCCTCCCGCGGCCGCCGTCCGGCCGGACGCTGCTTGCGCGGCCAGCCGGACTCCCTTGGGCACCAACGCCCGCTGTGCGGCGGCGAGCAGCAGGTCGACCACGATCGCCAGCAACGCGGTGAGAATCGCGCCCGCGACGACCTCGGTGTAGTCCAAAATGGCCAGTCCGTCGAGCAGGAACCGGCCGAGGCCGCCGAGACCGACATACGCGGCTACCGCGGCTGTCGCGATCAACTGCAGGACCGCGTTGCGGATTCCGCCCAGTACCAACGGAAGCGCGATCGGCACCTCGACCTGCCACAGTCGTTGCCAGCCGGTCATCCCGATGCCTTGCGCGGCGTCGACGACATCGTGCTCGGCCGCCTGCAGACCGGCGTAGGTCCCAGCCAGCACCGGCGGGATCGCCAGCACTACCAGGCCGATGATGGTCGCGGTGGTGCTTTCGGTGAAGAGCAGGAACAGGAACGTCACGAGCCCGAGCGTCGGCAGCGCGCGGATCGCGTTGCCCACCCCGACCAGCACGACGCCGCCGCGGCCGGTGTGGCCGACGAACAGTCCGATCGGGATCGCGATCACCAGTGCGATGACCAGTGCCAGCGCGATGTAGCCGACGTGCTGGGCGAGCCGGGCGAGAATGCCGCCCGTGCCCTGCCAGTTCGCGGCGGTGGTGAACCAGGTGAAGACGTCGCCGATCATCCCGCCACCTCCGCGGCCGGCGCGCGACCCGCTCTCTCCCAGGGCGTCAACAGATTGCGCAGCAACACCAGCAGCAGGTCGACGATCAACGCGAGCAGCATCGTCAGCACGATCCCGACCACGATCGGCGAGAAGTACTCCCGCTGGAACCCGTCGGTGAACAGCACGCCGAGCGCCCCGGTCCCGATCAGCGCACCGACGCTCACCAGGCTGATATTGCTCACCGACGCCACCCGAACCCCCGCCGCGAGCACCGGCACCGCGAGCGGCAGTTCGACGCTGAAGAACCGGCGCGGCCCGCGATATCCGATCGCCGTGGCAGCCGCGACGATGTGCGGCGGCACGGCTTCCAGCGCGTCGAGCACCGGACGCACCAGCAGCGCGGTGGTGTAGATAGTCAACGCGACGATCACGTTGACGCTGTCGAGAATCTTCGTCCCGATAATGCCGGGAATCACCACAAAAAGCGCCAGCGACGGAATCGTGTACAGCAGATTCCCCACCACCAGCAGCACACTGCGCGCGGGCCGCCAGCGATGCCCCAGCCAGCCGAGCAGGATCGCCAGCACGATGCCCGCGACCAGCGGCACCAGCGCGAGATAGATGTTCTCGAGCAGATTGGCGAGGATTTCGCCGCGGTTGTTGGAGCTCGACAGGTACCGGCCGAGTTCGCCGAAGAAGTCGCCCATCAGGACGCCTGCGGGGAGGCCTCGATTACATCCAAGACCTGGTGCGCGACCACCGTCCCGAGCACGCGGTTCTCGTCGTCCACCACGACGCCGAGACTGGCCGGCGACGACAGCGCCGCGTCGAGCGCCCCGCGGATCGGCGTGCCCTGCACGTACAGCGATCCGCCTGCCACGAGGTCGGTTTCCGCCAACGAGCCGTCCACTGTGGAGCCTGGCGGAAGCCAGCCGCGCGGCTGTTTCTCGTCGTTCACCGCGAGCAGCCAGCCCTCCGACGGGCCGTCGATCTTGCTGCCGAGCTCGATCGTCCGAGCCGGCGAAACCTCGACGCCGCTCGCCGGCAGGAACGAAAGCCCGCGATACCCGCGGTCCCGGCCGACGAACGACGCGACGAAGTCGTCCACCGGATGCCGCAGCACCTCGGCCGGCGTGCCGTACTGCGCGAGCTTCCCGCCGACGCGCATCACCGCGACCTTGTCCCCGAGCCGCACCGCCTCGTCGATGTCGTGCGTGACGAACACGATTGTCTTGCCCAGCTGGGATTGCAGCCGCAGCAGCTCGTCCTGCAGCCCTTCGCGGACCACCGGGTCGACCGCGGAGAACGGCTCGTCCATCAGCAAGACCGGCGAATCGGCGGCGAGCGCACGAGCCACGCCGACGCGCTGCTGCTGCCCGCCGGACAGCTGCGCCGGATACCGCTTCCCGAGTTCCGTCGGCAGGCCGACCGTCTCGAGCAACTCGGCCGCCCGGGCGCGCGCCTTGCGTTTGTCCCATCCGGACAGCAGCGGCACGGTCGCGATGTTGTCGAGCACTGTCCGGTGTGGAAAGAGCCCGGCGTGCTGGATCACGTAGCCGATGCCGCGGCGCAGCACCGCCGGGTCGCCTTCGCTGACGTCCTTGCCGTCCAGCAGCACCGCGCCGGAGGTGGGCTCGACCATCCGGTTGATCATCCGCAGCGAGGTCGTCTTGCCGCACCCGGACGGACCGACGAACACCGTGATCGTGCCGTCTTCCACGGTGAGCGAGAGGCCGTCGACCGCGACCGTGCCGTCCGGATAGCGCTTGACGACGTCTCGGAATTCGATGGTCACAGACTTCTCCCCACGTCCTGGTGCAGAGTCCGACGGTAGCCCACTCGCGCGGCCTTGGCAGCCTGTCCCGCAGCGTGGCCGACTACCCTCGGACCCCGTGACCGCCCTAGACGACGTCCTCGCCGCACATGGCGCCGCCGTCCGCCCGCTCTACGAAGTGCTCACCCTGCTCCGCAGCGGCTCGTACGAGCTGGCCGACCTAGTGCGGCTCACCGCCGCCCCGCGCCGAAGCGTCGAAGACCTTCTCGCAGCGCTGGAACCGGACCTGGAACGCTCCCCCGCAGGCATCCGCATCGCCCCGGCCGCACGCGCCACCTACGCGTCGTACTCCCTGCCGCCCCTGCCCGACCCCCTCGACGCCGAGGTCGCCGCCCAACCGGCCCTGCTCACCATGCTGGCCGAACGAATCGCCGCCGTCCCACCCCCGCTCGCGGCTCTGGACCACGTGCAAGCGACCCCGGAGACCGTGCTGCGTCGCGCATTGTGGCTGAACTCCCGCTACGACCTCCGCCGCAGCAAGGTGCTCTTCCTCGGCGACCACGATCTGACGTCGCTAGCCGTGCGCGCGGTGTGCCCGGAAGCCGAACTGTCCGTAGTGGACCTGGACGAACGCGTCCTGTCCTACCTGGACACCACCGGCGAACGCACCATCTTCACCGCCCACGCCGACCTGCGCGTCGGCCTGCCCCCGGCCCTGACCGGCAAAGCAGACCTGGTCTTCAGCGACCCGCCCTACACGCCGGAAGGCATGGGCCTCTTCGCCGCCCGCGCAGTGCAAGCCTTGCGCGAACCCACCGAAGGCCGAATCCTCCTGGCCTACGGCTACAGCCCACGCCACCCCGCGCTAGGCGCGCAAGTGCAGCGCTCCCTCGCCACCCTGGGCCTGACCTACGAGGCGATCCTCCCGGACTTCAACCGCTACACCGGCGCCCAAGCAATCGGCAGCGCGGCTGACTTGTACGTCTGCCAGCCGACCGCGAAGGCGAAGAAATCGTTCGCCCGCAAGGGAAGCTCCGCCATCTACACGCACGGCCCGCAATCAGTCGAATCAGCCGGCACCAAACCGGGCCTCCTGGCGGCCGCCCGAGAAATCGCCTCCGAAGGCGGCCTGGCCCTGGAAACGCGCCCCGTCGGCTGGGCGACGTCCGGCCCGGAAGGCGACGCCGTCGCGATGGACCTCACCGCCGACCCGGGCCCCTGGCTCCTACGCACCCTGCTGGGCACGAACGCCCGACGCCTGGCGCTGCTGCTGCCGAACAACCACCCCGACCTGGCGGACGCCGCCGCGCAAGCAGCCCTGACCGCACTGGTCGCGGACAAGTACCGCCTACGCCTGCTCCGCAGCACCCCCGACAACCGCCACGCGATCGTCGCCGCAGACCTGGTCGACCACCCGTCCGAACTGCTGACCCGCGCCCACGCGAGGCTGGCTAATGCGGCACTGAACGTCCCAGAGGATTTGGCGGACCTACGCCTGGTGGACGTCCCCCGACACCGCCTAGCGGAGCTGCTCCCCGGCTGACCACTCCGCCGCTGCTGGGCGGCCAGGTTGAAGCAGCTGGAGCGGCCAGATTGAAGACCCAGTAGCGGCCAGATTGCAGTCAACCTAGCGGCCAGATTGACGGCAGTGCAGCGGCCAGACTGCGCTCTCCGCCCGCTGACCAGCGCAATCGCTTCTCGCTCGCCGCCCCGGGCTCGCGCGCGATCACTGCTTCCGGCAATAGGTCGTGAGGGCCACCCTCATTGACTATGACTCCCTCAGGGTTCCCCTCACGACCGTCGGCGGGCCGTGAGGGGCTCCTTCAGAGACCTAGATTCCCTCGAGGAGCCCTTCACGGACCACACCGCCCCGCCCGCCGCCCCGGGATGCGCCCCAATGCGGCATTGGGTGCGTCCCACGCACCGAACGCCACATTGGGTGCGTCACATGCACCCAATGCCACATTGGGGCGCAAGCCCCACCACGAACGAAACCGCCACCGATGCACCCAACTCGAAGTGCACCCACACCACCCCCGCACCCCGATACGAAGCTCCCCTGCGGTCTGGGGTGGCTTGTCAAGGCATCTTTCCCGCCTTGACAAGCCACCCCAGACCG
>NZ_JARACH010000125.1:0-7733 GCF_029087445.1 Amycolatopsis sp. La24 | reverse complement strand
CGTTCGACTTGCATGTGTTAAGCACGCCGCCAGCGTTCGTCCTGAGCCAGGATCAAACTCTCCAACAATGAACAGTTCGATCGAGACTACTTCTCAATCATTTCTCAAAGGAAACCCCGACGAGGGGTTTCATATATAAGCTCTACTGGCTTAGTTCACTAGCACACTGTTGAGTTCTCAAGCAACACACCCCGAACCAGCCCCGGAATCAACCAGGCCAAGCTCGATGCGTTATTTCAAGCTTTTGTTTTTCCGGAGTCCAACTCTACACCCTGGGAAGCTCGAGGCTTCGTCGGGGGCTGGTTCAGCTCCGGAGGTTTGGGACCACCCACTCTACCACTACTGTGGGAGCTTGGTTCGTGTTCCCGGCGGCCGCCCGGTCTCCCTGGCGACGAAGAGAACATTACACGCCCCGAAACAGCCCTCGAACAGGGGGGTCCCTTTTTTCGCGCCAAGCCGCTGACCTGCGTCGATCCGGCTGTTGCGGCCGGAAGCCGGTCAGCCGGGCTCGCGCTCGCCGTGCGTCGCGATCACCGTGACGCCGACGAGGATCGCCGCGAGGGCCGCCGTCACGTGGATCGGCGCCGGGCCGAACGACGCGGCGAGCACGAGCACCGCGGCCGCCGGGAAGCCGATCGCGATCGGGCGGCATTCGTTCGTCGGGCCGATGTGCAGCAGCCACACGCTCAGCAGGAAGACCGCGACCGGGATCGTCACGGCCAGCGCCGTCACGATGCCGCTGACGTGCACCTGCCCGCTGTCGAATCCGACCGCCAGTTCCAGTCCGGCGCCGACCGCCGCGGCCGAACCGAAAATCAGGTAGTGGCCGTACCCCCAGCTCAACGCGGTCCACCGCGAGTTGCCGCGTTCGAGGCGGGCGTGCCCCGGCTGGTCGAAATACAGCCACCACATCGAGAACACCAGGACCAGGCCGGCGACGGCCAGCGACACGAGCTCGCCGGTGTGCTCCCCCTCCGCGATCCCCTCCTTCACCGCGTTGGTGGCGCTGAGCACGGTTTCGCCGAGCACGATCAGCGTGAAAAGCCCGTACCGCTCGGCGATGTGGTGCGAGTGCCACGGCGTGGTCGTTCGCGCCTCCGCTACCGCGGGCACCGCGAGTTCCAGGACCAGCACCACGAAGAAGCCGATGAACCCAGCAGTGCCGGGCAGTGCCAGCCGGGCGATCCACAGGATCTGGCAGAGCGTGATGCCTGCCGCGTAGAAGTACGCGGTCGTGCGGATTTCCGGTGACTGCCGCGCCGCGCGGAGCCACTGCGTGACCGCGGCCAACCGCATCAGGACGTACCCGATGACCACGATCGTGAAGTCGCCCTCGAAGGCTTTGTCCACGCCGGCCGCGACGGTCAGACCGCCGCCGATCTGGACGAGAGTGGCCAGGCGATAGGGCACGTCGTCGGTGTCGAACGCCGACGCGAACCAGCTGAAGTTCAGCCAGCCCCACCAGATCGCGAAGAACACCATCCCGAAGCTGAGCACCCCGTGCCCGACGTGCCCCTCGGAAAGCGCGTGGTGCAGCTGCGCGGCAGCCTGGCCGACGGCGACCACGAAACACAGGTCGAACAGCAGCTCCAGCGGCGTTGACGCGCGGTGCCCTTCGCTGGTGTCGCGTGGTCGCATCGGCCGGTACCACACCCGGATCCGGTTGCCCGGCACTGATTCGTGGGCCATGTGCGCTCCCCTTTCCGCAGAACGCGGCCATCCCAACATGATCGACGGCGCGGCGCGAGCGCGACATCCCGAGCAGCCGGAACCGGGTGAAACCGGACGCCTCAGCGCAGCCGGACCGCCAGTTCGAAGACCGGATCGTCGAGGGCGGCCTGTCCGGGATCGCACAGGAAGATCTGCCGCGGCTTCCAGTCGGCCCGCACGTCCCGGTCGGTCAGCCAGCGGTGCAGCGATTCGGCCCCGAGCGCGGTGTTCATGTTCGCCTTCGGCACGGTGACGTACGCCTCGCGGCCCGCGTCGTCGCTGCTGAGCGTCATGTCCGGGAAGGCGAGGTCCCCGCCGTCGGGGTCGATCGGACAGCAGAATTCGACCAGGCCGTCGCTGTCATCGCTGATTTCCCCGTGGTAGCGCAGGAAAGGCCTTCCGGCATCACCGGACGGACGCGGGACCGCCGGGCCGCCGAAGAACGCGAACAGCGGGGCGGCGAATGCGCCGATCCGGTCGGCGGTCAGGTGCTCGGAGGCGACGAGCAGCGTGCGGGCGGGCATTTCGCGAACGGACACGTCGTACATCGGGGTTTCCTTCCCGGCCAGTCGGTCGAGGAAGAACCCGGCGAGTTCCCGCTTGGCGCGCCACTCCCGCTCCTGCTCGTCCCAGTACGCGCGGACCTCGGCCGCCGCCGCTTCCGGCGGCAGATCGAGGACGGTCCGGATCCGCGGCAGCGGCATCCCGATCCGGCGCAGCTGGACGACGCGGCGCGCCCGCTCGAGCTGGTCCGGCGAGTACCAGCGGTAGCCGGTGTCCGGGTCGACGCGGGCCGGCGGCAGCAGGTTCATCTCGTCGTACAGCCGCAGCGCTTTGGGCGAAAGACGGGCCAGGCGTGCGAACGCGCCGATGGTCAGCAGGTCCGGCATGGGTTCTCCCTCGTTCGGAACACCCTGAGCGTGGGGCCGGCCCCGAGGGGAAGGTCAAGCGCGCGGCGGCCCCGGCGTTGCGGAGCCTCGCGGAACCGGGGGAAGGCCGGGGAGGAAGAAAGGCGGGCGGGCCCGGTTCCCCCTCGCCCGGGCCCGCCCCGTTGCCTTCGCACGCACTCGGCCTGCCACTCCGGGCAGTGTCCCGGCGATTCGCCGTACGGTCCCCCGCGGACGCCGACGAATTTCGTACCGGGATGCGACTCCGGGTGTCCATTCCCCGGAACTTCGGACTCCCGGGCCGTCCGGCCGATCGACCCATCCCCGGTCGATCGAGCGAATTGCCACTGTCGGTAGCCAAAGTGCCGTTCTGAAGGCTCCATAAGGTCTACTCGGTTGCTCTGAGTAGCACTAGGGGCGAAGGTCACCTGTCACCCGGATGGAGTATCACCTGGTGGCGGTAAGTAGCTCACCGAATAGGCAGGATCAGCGTTGCGTGGTCACGTTCGGTGAATATTCGCCGCAGACTGCGCCGCTTGCTGGTCCTCCGTCAGGATGGCACGCCGCCGGCGGGCGCGGAGTTCCAGGGTCGCGAAAGCCAGCGCGACCAGGGTGAGCCCGCCCGCGCAGCACATCGCCGCGGTGAGCGCGGTCTGGTGCCCGGCGGTCGCGACCACCGATTCGAACACCGACGCCAGCACGGCCGTGCCGATCGCGGTGCCGATCCGCTGGCCGGTTTGCAGCGCTCCCCCGGCGACTCCGGCCAGCCGGTTCGGCACGCATTCGAGGGTGAGCGTCGTGTTCGGCGAGATCACCATCCCGCCGCCGATCCCGCCGATCAGCAACGGTCCGGCCACCGCGAATCCCGCGGCCGACGGAGGCACCAACTGCACGACCAATCCCACCGAAAGCAGCGAGAGCGCGACGATGCTCAGGCCCATGACGGTCAGCTTCCGGCCGAACCGGGCCACGAGCCGTCCGGCGACGGCCGCCGTCACGGCCGAACTCAACGCGAACGGCGTGACAGCCAACCCTGACTGCAGCGGCGTGTAGCCGAGGCCCTGCTGGAAGAAGAGCGCGAACACCAGCCAGATCCCGGCGAACCCGCAGAAGTACAGCGCCCCGACCGCCGCACCGCTCGCGTAGCCCGGGGTGCCGGTGAAGAGCCGGATGTCCAGCAACGGCGGCCGGTTCTTGCGCACGACGCGCCTTTCCCACCACACGAAGGCCACGCCGAAGACAATCGCCACCCCGAACAGCCACCAGAACCGGCCGAACCCGCCCCGTTCGGATTGCACGAGCGGCAGCAGCACGCCGAGTACCGCGACGGCCAGCAGCACGATCCCGGCGTAGTCGATTTCCGTGCGCAGCCGGAGTTTTCGCCGGTCTGTGCGCGGCAGCAGCTTCATCGCGAGCCCGAACGCGATCGCGCCGATCGGCACGTTCACGTAGAACACCCACCGCCAGCCGTCCGGGTCGCCGAACAGCGCGAGAATCACGCCGCCGAGCACCGGCCCGACCGCGGTGGAGATGCCGACGACCGCGCCGAACATGCCGAACGCCCGCCCGCGCTCGGCGCCGTGGAACAGATCCTGGATCAGGCCGCTGTTCTGCGGCGTCAGCATGCCCGCGGCGCAGCCCTGGGCCAGCCGGGCGGCGACGAGGGTCGCCGGGTCGGGGGCCGCGCCGGCGAGCGCGCTCGTCGCGACGAACGCGGCCAGCGCGATGAGGAACATCCGGCGGCGGCCCAGCGCGTCGCCGAGCCGGCCGCCAGTGACCAGGACCAGGCCGAAGGCGAGCGCGTAGCCCGAGACCACCCACTGGATGGTGCCCGCGCCGGTGTTCAGGTCGCGCTGGATCGAGGGCAGAGCCGTGTTGACGATGCTGACGTCCAGCAGCGTCATGAACCCGGCGGCGAGGGTGACCGCGAGCGCCCGCCAGCGGCGGGGATCCGGCTCCGCCCCGGTCATCAGGTGTTGGCGGTGATCCCAGGGATGCCCTTGAGCTCACCGATGAGCATCGAACTGACCTTCACCGGGTAATCGTAGAGCGCGAAGACCGTCTGGTTCTTGCCGACGAGCTTGAGGTGCACCGGCGTATCGCCCTTGTGCGCCAGCAGCGTCGACTTCAGCTCGCTGACCACGGCCTGGTCGATCTTCTCCGCGGCGGCCAGCAGCACCAGCGGCGGTTCCTCGTCGCCGTTGCCGATCTCGGACAGGTCCAGCGGCACGAGCCCGCCGCCGAACACCGACATCTTGTCCTCGCGCCAGTTGACCCGGCCCTTCACCAGCACCGCGTTGTCCTCGACCAGGTCGGCGGCGAACATCGAGTACGCCTTAGCGAAGAACAGCACCTCGAGCGCGGCGTCCATGTCCTCGACGGTGCAGATCGCCCAGGGCTCGCCCTTCTTGTTGACCCGGCGTTCGAGCGAGGTGAGCAGGCCGGAGATGACGACCTCGCCCTCCTTCGGCGGGTCGGCGAGCAGCGCGGCGATCGGCTTCGGCGCGTGTTTGCGCAGGATGCGCTCGGCCCCGTCGAGCGGGTGCGCCGACACGTACAGGCCCAGCATCTCGCGTTCATAGGCGAGGAGCTGCTTGCGCGGGTACTCCTCCTCGCCGAACTTGAGGTGCGCGAGCGGCGAGGACGACGGCGCTGCCTCGGCCGCGTCTCCGTCGTCGGCTCCGAACGAGCCGAAGAGGTCGAACTGGCCCATCGCTTCCTGGCGCTTGAGCGGGACGACGGCTTCCACCGCGTCCTCGTGCACCTGGATCATCGACAGCCGCGTGTGCCCCATCGAATCGAACGCGCCCGCCTTGATCAGCGATTCGATCACCCGCTTGTTGCAGGCCACCAGCTCCGACTTGTCCAGGAACTCGGTGAACGAGGAGTACTTGCCCTTCTCCTCGCGCGTCTTGATGATCGACTCCACCACGTTCGCGCCCACGTTGCGCACCGCGCCCAGACCGAACCGGATGTCGTTCCCGACGGCCGCGAACCGCAGCGCCGACTCGTTCACGTCCGGCGGCAGCACCTTGATCCCCAGCCGGCGGCACTCCGACAGGTAGATCGCCGACTTGTCCTTGTTGTCGCCGACCGACGTCAACAACGCGGCCATGTACTCCGCGGTGTAGTTCGCCTTGAGGTAGGCGGTCCAGTACGCGATCAGGCCGTACGCGGCGGCGTGCGACTTATTGAACGCGTACCCGGCGAACGGGAGAATCGTGTCCCACAGCGCCTTGACCGCTTCCGGCGAGAAGCCGCCCTCGACCAGCGGGCTGGACTTCATGCCCTCTTCGAAGCCCTCGTACTCCTTCTCGAGGACTTCCTTCTTCTTCTTGCCCATCGCGCGGCGGAGCGTGTCCGCTCGGCCCATCGTGTAACCCGCGACCTTCTGGGCGATCTGCATGATCTGCTCTTGGTAGACGATCAGGCCGTAGGTCTCGGACAGGATCTCCCGCAGCGGTTCCTCCAGCTGCGGGTGGATCGGCTTGATCTGCTGCCGGTTGTTCTTGCGGTCGGCGTAGTCGTTGTGCGCGTTCATGCCCATCGGACCGGGCCGGTACAGCGCGAGCACCGCGATGATGTCCTCGAACCCGGTCGGCTGCATGCGCCGCAGCAGGTCGCGCATCGCGCCGCCGTCGAGCTGGAACACGCCGAGCGTGTCGCCCCGGCCGAGGAGCTTGTACGCCTCGGGGTCGTCGAAGCCGAGCCGGTCGAGGTCGATCTCCTCGCCGCGGTTGGCCTTGATGTTCTCCAGCGCGTCGCCGATGACAGTCAGGTTGCGCAGGCCGAGGAAGTCCATCTTCAGCAGGCCGATGGCCTCGCAGGAGGGATAGTCCCAGCCGGTGATGATCGACCCGTCGTCACGCTGCCACACCGGGATCGCGTCGGTGAGCGGCTCGCTCGACATGATGACCGCGCAGGCGTGCACGCCCGCGTTGCGGATCAGGCCTTCGAGGCCGCGGGCGGTGTCGAAGATCGTCTTGCACTCTTCGTCGGTCTCGACCAGCGTGCGGACCTCGGCGGCCTCGGCGTAGCGCTCGTGCTTCGAGTCGACGATGCCCGACAGCGGGATGTCCTTCGCCATGATCGGCGGCGGCAGCGCCTTCGAAATCCGGTCCGCGATCGAGTAGCCCGGCTGGCCGAAGTGCACGCGGGCGGAGTCCTTGATCGCCGCCTTGGTCTTAATCGTGCCGAAGGTGATCACCTGCGCGACCCGGTCCGAGCCGTACTTGTCGGTGGCGTACCGGATCATCTCGCCGCGGCGGCGGTCGTCGAAGTCGATGTCGATGTCGGGCATCGACATGCGCTCCGGGTTCAGGAACCGCTCGAACAGCAGCTTCTGCGGGATCGGGTCGAGATTCGTGATGCCGAGCGCGTACGCGACGAGCGCGCCGGCGGCGGACCCTCGGCCGGGGCCGACCAGGATGCCGACCTCCCGCGCGTGCTGGATGAGGTCGGCGGTGATGAGGAAGTAGGACGGGAAGCCCTTGCCCTCGATGACGCCGAGTTCGTAGTCGCAGCGTTCCTCGTAACCGTCCGGGATGCCTTCGGGAAACCGCCACTTGAGGCCCTCGGCCACCTGGTGGCGCAGCCAGGAAGCGTCGGTGTGTCCTTCGGGGACGTCGAAGACCGGCATCCGGTCCTTGTGCGTGTACACGTCCTCGTACGACTCGACCCGCTCCGCGATCAACAACGTGTTGTCCGCCGCCCCCAGGACTTCCTTGTCCCAGTACTCGCGCATCTCCTCCGCGGACTTCAGGAAATAACCGTCGCCGTCGAACTTGAACCGCGTCGGATCGTTCAGCGTCTTCCCGGCCTGCACGCACAGCAACGCCGAATGCGTGTCCGCCTGGTCCTTCGTCACGTAATGCGAATCGTTGGTCGCCAGCGGCGGGAGGTCCAGCAGCTTCCCGATCTCCAGCAAACCCTCCCGCACCGACCGCTCGATCGGCAGCCCGTGGTCCATCAGCTCCAGGAAGAAATTCCCCGCCCCGAAGATGTCCTTATAATCCGAGGCCGCCTGGATCGCCGCCTCCCGCTGCCCCAGCCGCAACCGCGTCTGCACCTCGCCCGACGGACACCCCGTCGTCGCGATGATCCCGGACGCGTTCTCCGCGATCAGCTCCCGATCCA
>NZ_JARACH010000124.1:0-7787 GCF_029087445.1 Amycolatopsis sp. La24 | reverse complement strand
GATCGTGGACGGGCTGCGGCCCAGCTCGGCCGCGATCGCCCGCCGCGAGCGGCCCGCCGCCAGCCCGTCCGCGATCGCGATCCGCTCGCCCGCGCTCAGGAACCGGCCCGAGTCCGGCCCGGGCCGCCAATAGTGCCCGGTCCTGCGGTCGACCCCGACCCTGCGGCACGCCTCGACCGTGCCCACGCCCTCCGCCACAAGAGCAAAATAGCGGCGGCGTTCCGCCGCCAGCCTCACCCGGCCCCGCGGAGCCCGACCACGCCCGACCACGACCACTGCAACCCCTGCACAACTCAGGCGTTGCAACCACCACTAGAACCCAAGCTGATTCCCTCAGGGTTCCCCTCACGACTTACGGAAGCCAGCCACCACCAGACCGATCACCACCAGCACCACAGCCAGTCCGCCGAACCCCGCCCCCAGCGTCGCCGCCGACGCGATCGCGCCGACCAGCAGCGGCCCGCCCGCGTCGCCCAGTTCCCGGCCGACCTCGGCCGCCCCCATCGTCTGCCCGAGCCGTTCCTTCGGCGCGGAACCGGCCAGATGCGCGAACCCGATCGGCGTCGCCACCCCGACCCCGACGCCGATCGCCACCGCCGCGACCACCACTCCCACGACACCCGGCACGAACGCGCCCAACGCCAGCCCGGCGGCGGTCAGCAGCAGCCCGCCCGCCATCCCCCATCCGTCGGGGATCCGCCCGGCGTCCCGGAGCCGGCCAGCCCACGGCTGCACCAGCGCGGAGCACAACGCCAGCACCGACACCACTGCGCCGGTCGCCACTGTGCCGAGTCCGCTCGCTGCCCCGGTGACCGGCAGGAATCCGATCCCCACCGCGAGCGCCCCGGTCGTTCCGGCGAGCACCGCGGTCGGCCGCAGGAAGCCAGGTTCAGCGAGCCGACGGGCAAGGTCGACAACGGTCTGTCGCTGCCGCGGCAACGGTTCCGGCGCGGGTACCACCAGTGCGGCCCATCCGGCGACAACGAAAGCCAGCACCGCCAGGGTGCCGAACAGCAAGGAGAATCCGCCCAGCGTGATCAGCACGCCGCCAAGCAACGGGCCCAGCGTGTACCCGACGCTCTTCCACGCGCCGTAACCGCCGAACGCCCGCCCCTGCCGTTTCGTCGGCGACAACCGCGCGACGAGCGCCCCAGCCGCGGGCGAGAAGGCCGCCGCGGCCGCGCCTTGACCGAATCGCGCCAGCCCGACCGCCGCCGGGTTGCCCGCGACGACAAAGGCCGCCGACGCGAGCGCGAACGCCAGCAACCCGCCGAGCAGGACCGGCCGCGGCCCGATCCGGTCGGCCAGCGAGCCGAACACCGGCTTCAGCACGACCTCGGCCCCGTCGTAGACCGCGAGCAGCAATCCGAGGGTCAGCAAGGAATCGCCGTGCGTGTACGCGCCGAGGCTGGCGGCGATGCTGTGCGCGCCGAACGCGGTGACGAACCCGGCGGCGTACAGCGGACGCAGCTCAGCAGAACGCATCGAAAACCCTCACATCTGGTGCAGGGCTTGGAAAACCTGCTCGGTGTAGTCCGCGAGCCGCTCAGCGCACCGCTTCAGCCGCTGCTCAGCCTCCGCCGCCGAAGGCGCGCCGAACACGTCGCGCGCCTTCAGGTCCCGGTGCCAGCGCCGCAACCGCTCGAGGCTCTGCTCTTCCTCTTCCAGCTCGGCCATCGTGAACTTGCCGATCCGGATTTCCTTGTCGATCTCGGCGTCGAACTTCCCGCAGTCGGCCAGGAACTCCGTCCACTCCTCTTCCCGCTCGGCAGTGAACAGCTCCACCAGGCGCGAACCGTCCCGTTCCGCGGCGTCGAGCGTGATCACCTCGCCGTCGCCGCGTTCGGCCAGCTCGACGGCCCGCTCGACGCCGCCGGCGAACCCGGGCACGTCCGGCACCGCCCAGGCACCCTGCCCGAGCGACAACGCGCCTACCCGCCGCAGCTCACGCCACACGGCGACCCGATGCCGCGACGGTCCGGACGGCACCCGAACCACCAGCACCAGCCACTTGTCGTCTGCCACAGCACAGAATGTATCACGTGTTACATTCAGGCAGGTAGCGCCGCAAGAAACGCGCCGACCGTCCGATCCGCCAACGCCCGACGGTCCGCCAGCGGCAGCGAGAGGCACTGCAGCGTCACGCCGTCGATCATGGCGAACACCTGCGCCGCGACGTCCTCGGACAACCCGGCGTTGACATACCACTGCCGCAGCTCGCGATCGAGGTTCGCGTTTTCCTTCTGCAGCACCGGATCCACGACGGCTGCCGCCGCGTACGCGAGCCACACCCGGGCCCGCCGGGCGCGCGGTTCGTCCAGCGGCAGCCACAGCTCGACGAAGTCGGCGACCGATTTCGGTTGCGCCGCTTCGATTTCCGCCAGGAACTGCTCGCCCGCATACTCGAAACCGGCGCGCACGAGGTCGCTTTTGGTCCGGTAGTAGTACTGCACTTGAGCCGGGGAAACGCCCGCCGCGGCGGCGACCGTGCGCACACTGAGCGCGCCGATTCCCTGCTCCGCCAACACATTCAGCACCGCGTCGAGCACATGGGTGGCTCGCTTCACTGCCGGGACGCCCGCCACGCGACCGCGACCAGTTCAAGCACCCCGATCACTCCCACGACCACCCCGACCTGCCGCAGCCCGATCACCGGCGTCTCGACGTCGTGGAACACGAAGTACAGCACCGCGCCGACGACCACCATCAGCACGCCGACCGCGATCTGCCCCAGTTTTCCGGTCATCACACCCCTCCTATACGAACGTACAATACGACCGTACAGGACTAGCCGGTTTTCCGCGCCGCCACCCGCTCGACGATCCCGGCCTTGCTCCGCTCCGCCCGCTCCACCTCGAACCCGGCCGCGGCGAGCAACGGCAGCGGCCGGCGGGTCAGGTAATCCCCCAGCCGGGACACGGTCAGCTTCTCCAGCAGCCGCTGACCAGCGAGAACGAACCGGCGATGGCTGCCGACGTGGTCCAGCAGCAGCAACCGGCCGCCCGGCCGCAGCACCCGGTTCATCTCCGCGATCGCACCGCGTTCGTCCGGGACGCCGCACAGGCCCAGCGTGCAGACGACGGTGTCGAACGTGCTGTCCGGGAACGGAAGGGACTGCGCGTCCGCCTCGGTGAGCGTCGCCTCGCGGCCGGTCTCGGCGGCGCGCCGACGGGCGAGATCCAGCATCGACGGGCTGAGGTCGATCCCGGTCAGCCGCACGTCCGGCGGGTACAACGGCAGGTTCCGACCGGTCCCGACGGCGACCTCCAGCACCTCCCCCGAAGCCTGCCCGCACACCCACTCGCGGCCGTCGGCGAGCAGCGCCCGCTCGAACCACGCGATGTCGCGGTCGTAGCGCGGCGCGGCCTCGTCCCACGTCCGCCGCAGCCAGTCCGGTCCCCGTTCCGCCATCGTCGCGAACTCCTCTCGATCGAGCGCTGCCCCGGCTACCCTCGCATCCCGTGGGGCGCTTCGACTACGACGCCGAACCGCACGCCGGGCTGGTGTCACAAACTCCCGGCGGCCGGCGTCCTATGGGCGATCGACCCCAGAACGCGAAGGAGCCATCCATGACAGCGCCCGGCGAAGCGAGCCCGGACCTCGCCACCGAGACCTTCCTCGCCCACCGGAACCTGCTGTTCACCGTGGCCTACGAGATGCTCGGCTCGGCCGCCGACGCCGAGGACGTGCTGCAGGAAACCTGGCTGAAGTGGGCGGGGGTCAACCTCGAGGAGATCCGCGAGCACCGCGCCTACCTGGTCCGGATCACCACCCGCCAGGCGCTGACCCGGCTGCGCACGCTCGGCAGGCGCAAGGAGTCCTACGTCGGCACCTGGCTGCCCGAACCGCTGCTCACCGCGCCGGACGTCGCCGAGGACGTCGAACTGGCCGACAGCGTTTCGACGGCGATGCTGCTGGTGCTCGAAACGCTGCGGCCGACCGAGCGCGCGGTGTTCGTGCTGCGCGAGGTCTTCGACGTGCCCTATGACGAAATCGCCGAAGCCGTCGGCAAAACCCCGGCCGCGGTACGGCAGATCGGGCACCGGGCGCGGTCGCACGTCTCGGCCCGCCGCCCGCGCGGCGACGTCACGCCCGCCGAAACCCGCGGCGCGCTCGACGCGTTCAAGAAGGCCGTCGAGACCGGCGACCTGCAAGGCTTGCTCGACCTGCTCGCCCCGGACGTCGTCTTCCTCGGCGACGGCGGCGGCGTCAAGCAGGCGGTGCCGCGGCCGATCGTCGGCGCGGACAAGGTCGCGCGGCTGCTGGCCGCCGGGAGCGCCCAGATCCCCGCGCCGCTGCGCCCGATGCAGGTCAACGGGCATCCGGCGCTGGTGCTGAAGCTCGACGGCGAGGTCGACACGGTCCTCACGCTGCGCATCGACGACGGCAAGATCACCGGCCTGTACGCGGTGCGGAATCCGGCGAAGCTGTCGCACATGGACACGGAAACCGCCCTCCGCCGCTGACTCCTCGCCGGTACTACGGAAAGTAGCGCCGACGCTGGCGCGCGCCACCCGGTCGGACCATGCCATCCTGGTCCGGCCAGGGGCGGCCCGTGGGGCCGCCGCCGTACCGAGGAGAGGACCGACGTGGGCGTTGTCAGCTGGATCGTGCTGGGCCTGATCGCCGGAGTGATCGCGAAGGCCCTCATGCCGGGCAAGGACCCGGGCGGCTGCATCATCACCATCCTGCTCGGGATCGGAGGCGCGTTCGTGGGCGGCTGGATCGGCAAAACGCTGTTCCACACCCAGCTCGGGACGTTCTTCGACCTGCGCACGTGGGGTCTCGCGGTGCTCGGCGCGCTGGTCATCCTGACCGGCTACCGGCTCATCGTGGGCGGCCGCCGCCGCGACTGACCCGCACGGGCGGCCCGCTGCCGGACGCGGCGGGCCGCCCCCGCTCCGCGGCTTCCCGGACTCACCCGCACGGGGCGTCGAACCGAACTCGACCCCGGATTCCGGCCGGATTTCGTGGCAGAATCAGCGGAGAAGTCCCGGCCAGGTCGACGGGCGGAGCGGACGATGGCGCTGCGCGACCACGAACAACACCAGCTGGACGAGATCGAGCGATGCCTCGCCCAGGAAAATCCGCGCCTTGCCCGCCGGTTCGAGAAGTTCCGCCCCATGCCCGCGGTCACCTTCGCCGCGGCGGCGCTCGGCGTGCTCAGCGTGTTCCTGACCGGCCTGGTCACCCTGGTGGTCGGCTTCGGAATGGGCTCAGCCGCCCCGATCGCGGTGGGCGCGGTCCTCACGACGGCGATTCCGCTCGCGATCATCTGGTTTTATCGTTGCCATTGGCGTTGAGGCTCTCGTACGAAGCTTGCGGTGCAGCGCGAATCCTTCGCCCACGACGCCCGCGCTCACACCCCATGCAGCGACACGCGCCGGGCGGACCGGCGGGGCAAGGCGAACCCGGCCCCGCCCACCTCTCAGCCAGCACTCCGCCCCCGCGCCAACCGGCGGTACAGCGCGAACCCCCGCCCCGCGCACGCGGCAGCCGAACCCGGCATCAACCCCGCCCGCCGCGCACACCTCAGCCAGCGACCCGCCCCCGCGCCAACCCACCGGTGCAGCACGAACCCCACACCCACGACAACCGCACCACTCCCGCCCGCACCTCAGCCAGCGACCCGCCGCCGGGCGAATCGGCGGTACAGCGCGAATCCCGCGATCGCGGTGACCAGTTCCCAGGCGACCGTCGTGATCACCGAGACCGACAGGACGTCGAGCCGGTCCGGCGACGAGGCCCGGAGCTGGCCGCGCGCGTCCATGCGGATGCGGGTCAGGCCGCGGGCCGCCGGGTCGGAGCGCAGCGGGATGTTCGCTTCCTCGGCGCCGCCGTCCGGGGCGGTCCACGTGACGCGCCGGGTGTCGGGCATCGCGGCGCCCTCGCTCCCGCGCAGCGCGCCGGATCCGGGCTCCACGGCGGCGACGACGGACCGGCCCGGCGCGCGGTCGATCGCCGCCGAGCCCTGCCGGTGGATCCACAGCCCCAGGCAGATCCCGGCCAGCGCCGAGACCGCGACCGCCGCGGCCAGGACCGGAAGGAGGAACACGCGCCCGCGCGCCGCGGACGCGCGGAAACCAGAAGCCATGATCCGAGAATGCCGCGAAAACCGGGAACGCGGCAGGGTTCGCGGACAAATGTGCCCAAGTCGCAGGAAAAAAAGCCCGCCGCGGGCAATCCGAGCCGGGATCGATGTCCGATTTCACCCGTTCTTTTCACTCATTCGTGGGTAACACCACGCTGAGGCAACTCAGCCGCCGCAGCCGGATCGGCGAGACGCGTTCCATTCCGCACCGGCCGCCGGTCGTGCTGACACGTCGTTTATTGGCGCTGTCTTCCGTTAGTACGTGGAATTCTCCCCCGGCGCCCCATCATTCCCCGCCGGAGGCGCTCAGCAACGCGAGTCCGGTGGCCGTCGCCGCGTGCCGGACGGTTTTCCCGTCCTGCTGGCTTTCCACCAATCCCGCGCGGCGCAGGACGCCCGCGTGCTTGCTCGCCGCGACCGGTGTCACGCCGATCTCCCCGGCCAGTTCCGCGGTGGATCTCGGGACCGCCAGCGCGTGCAGCGCGCGGGCCCGGGTGGGGCCGAGCAGGTCTGGCAGCGGGTCCTGGACGGCGTCGCCCGCGGTGATCACGGGCCGGGCCAGTACCACCGGCGGTTCTGGTCCGGTCGCCGGATCCGGTTCCACGATCCGGAAATAAGCCGGGATCACGAGCAAGCCTCCGAAGTAGACACTGCGATCCGTAGGAGGTCCGCCGAAGAATTCCGGGCCCTCCCAGGGGATCGCGGCGCCGGACCGTTCCGAGTGGACGGCCGGAGTCTGCCGCGCGAGGCTGTACGACGTGAGCAGCGTGCGCGCCCCGTCGGCCACTTCCCCGACCCACGACGGCGCGACCCCGTGCACGAAGAACGTCTGAAGGTCGGCGCGCAGCCTCGTTTTCTCCACGCGCACGACGCCGTCCCCCGCGACCGGACCGATCTCCCGCCGCCGCTCCGCCGGTCTCAGCACCCCTGTGCGGCGGACCGTCGCGTCGCCGCCAGCGGGCAGCGCCTTCACCGCCCGGTTACGGAACTCCAGCGCCGGCGCCGGACGGGGTTGCGGAAGCAGCCCCTCCCGCCGAAGCTGCTTGCGGGCACGCGCGGACCAGACCCGCAGCCCGCCCGCCGGGCGGCGGCTCTGCAGCGCGGTGAGGCTCAGCACCAGTTCCCACAGCGGATCGGGGCCGGTGCGCCGCCTCGTCCGGCCGAAATCGTCGTCGGTGAAATGAATGCGCAACGCCATGTGCTCCCCCTGCCCCCCGACATGGTTGCGCTTCCAGGGTGCCGCGCCGGTCCGCCGCTGTCCAGGCACTTGTTCGATCAGGGGAAAGAACCCACCGAATGCGAGCGAATCTCGCTGAATCAGGTGGTCCTCGCGCAGACGACCGGTGCGCGCGAATCGGCATCCGCATTCGGCGGGCGTGCAGCGTGCACGTCCGGATGCACCCGGATCCAGGCCGTGCAGGCGGCTCCCGGGATGCGCGGAATACCAGCAGTTCCCGACATTCGTCGCAGCGATTTCCCCCAGCCGGGCGACTAATTGCGCCGAAACCCGCGAAACGGGGCCCGGCCGCGTGGGCCGGACCCCGTTTCCGGTGCCTTCAGTGCGTCGGGCTCAGCTGAGCAGGAGGCCGTTGCCGCCGGCGACGGCGTTGTCGAAGCGCTTGCTGATCTCGGCCCAGTTGAAGATGTTCCACAGGGCGTTGACGTAGTCCGGCTTCACGTTCTTGTAGTCCAGGTA
>NZ_JARACH010000123.1:0-7988 GCF_029087445.1 Amycolatopsis sp. La24 | reverse complement strand
GCTGGCGCGGGGTTTGCGCATGGTGCGGCCGGTGCGCAGGGCGCGGGCCAGCTCGCGGCGCAGTTCGCCGCGGCCTTGGACGTAGAGGGCCTGGTAGATCGTTTCGTGGGTCACGTGCAGCTCCGGCCGGTCGGGGTGGTCGCGGCGCAGCCGGGCGGCGATCTGCTCCGGGCTGAATTTGTCGGTCAGCATCGCCTGCACCCGGTCCCGCAGTTCGGGGCAGGCCGCGATCTTGCCTGTTTTCGGTCGCGGGCGCCGTGCCCGGGCGAGGTCGTGGGCGGCGTGGGGCCGGTATTCGCCGCAGGGGCGGGCGTTGCGGGCGATCTCCCGGCTGATCGTGGACGGGCTGCGGCCCAGCTCGGCCGCGATCGCCCGCCGCGAGCGGCCCGCCGCCAGCCCGTCCGCGATCGCGATCCGCTCGCCCGCGCTCAGGAACCGGCCCGAGTCCGGCCCGGGCCGCGCGGCCGGGCGCGCGGTCGCGCCCGCCCGGCTCGGCCTCCCGTGCCGCCAATAGTGCCCGGTCCTGCGGTCGACCCCGACCCTGCGGCACGCCTCGACCGTGCCCACGCCCTCCGCCACAAGATCAAAATAGCGGCGGCGTTCCGCCGCCAGCCTCACCCGGCCCCGCGGAGCCCGACCACGCCCGACCACGACCACTGCAACCCCTGCACAACTCAGGCGTTGCAACCACCACTAGAACCCAAGCAGATTCCCTCAGGGTTCCCCTCGCGTACGGGGTCAGTCGCGGATGGCGAAGGTCCAGCGGGCGTGCGCACCTGGGCCCACAGTCAGGGTCGAGTGCCCCAACTGCTCGACGTGTCTTGTTCCAGTGGGCTGGTTCAGAGCCAGGTCGAGTTGGCGCAAACCGACTTGGTCTGCGGTTACCGTGTCGAAGCGGATGGTGGTCATGCCGTCGAAAGCCACGGCACCGGTGGGCAACTGGCGCACGGTCATTCCTCCGGCGCGCAGCAGGGGCAGGGTGTTGCCCAGGTCGCGTGCGGTGATGCCGATGCGGATGCCGGTGACGTCGCGCATCTGGTGGTTGCGGTAGTCGTCCGGCAAGTACCGGTTGCGGCTGATGTCGCCGGGGTAGTGCGCGGGGCTGGTGTTGCTGCGCGGGTCCGCGAAGTACTCCTCGCGGTATTCCATGCCCCAGGCACCGAAGGTGTCGTACTGGTCGGTGGTGAAGACTCCGTTGAACCACGGGACCGGCTTGCCGTCGCCGAAGTCGCGGGTTTGCAGGAATTCCAGCGGGTTCGCGATGCCCGCGTCGTGCAGGCGCTGGACCACTGTGGACAGTTGTCCGGTGTGTTCGACCGAGACTCCCAGGCCCGCCGAACCGAGGTCGCCGTCCTTGCCGGGGACGTCGCCGACACCGAAGAGTTCCACGTAGGTTTCCCGGCCCATCAGGTACCGGCCGGTCCATTTTTCGCTGCCCGCGCCCGTGGTGGTGCGGACCTGGAAGTTCGCGAAGTCCTTGAGATAGGCCGAATGCTCGATGGCGTCGGCGGTCTCGCGGTCGAGGACGCCGTAGCCGTGGTTGAAGTGCAGCAAGGTCTGCTCGCTCGCGTGTGCGGTGCCGGTCGCGGCCAGGGTCAGGAGCACGACCAGGAGCTGGAGGATCGTCCGGGTTCTTCGAGGTTTCGACATGGCCGAGGAGAGTAAGGCGGCGGCGGCCGGACGGCGGCGTTTTCGTGGAACTCGACCGCAACGGCCTACTGAGAATGTCTTTCTCGTTGTCCGGTCAAGTGGAAATTAGTTCACTTGGAGCAGTGACAGTGCATCACATTTAGTAACAGAATCAGGTCCTCGTGCCACCTGATCGGGTGGCGCGTCGCGAGGGCATCCGAAAGGACCTGTCATGACCACTCACCACTGGGGACCCGCCGGGAGGGCGCGCCGCCGCCTGACCGGTGCGGTGCTCGCCGCGGCTGCCGCCCTGCTCGTGGCGACCGCGCCGGACGCTGGGGCCGCACCTGCCGCGGCCTCGGGCACCTCGGCCGAAACTCCGGACAACCACCAGATGGGCGCCTCCATCCGGGCGCACGAAGGAGGCGGCACGGGGGTCGCGCCGGCGTCGGTCGAGGCGACCACGTCGGGCATCGACGTGAGCAGCTACCAAGGGGCGGTCGACTGGCAGTCCTATTGGAACCAGGGCAAACGGTTCGCCTACGTGAAGGCGACCGAGGGCACCGGCTACCAGAACCCGGACTTCACCCAGCAGTACAACGGTTCGTACAACGTCGGCATGATCCGCGGCGCGTACCACTACGGCCGCCCCGACCTTTCCGGCGGCGCGGCGCAGGCCGACTACTTCGTCGCGCACGGCGGCGGCTGGTCGAAGGACGGCAAGACCCTGCCGGGCACGCTCGACATCGAATGGGGACCCAACTCCGCCTGCTACGGGCTGAGCCAGTCCGCGATGGTGTCGTGGATCAAGGCGTTCAGCGACGAGTACCACGCGAAGACGTCGCGCTGGCCGGTGATCTACACGGCCACCAGCTGGTGGACCCAGTGCACCGGCAACAAGGGCGACTTCAGCTCGACCAACCCGCTGTGGGTGGCGGCGTACTCGTCATCGCCGGGCGCGCTGCCGTACAACTGGGGCTTCTACACCTTCTGGCAGTACACCTCGACGCCGCTCGACCAGGACTACTTCAGCGCGGGCATCGACCGGCTGAAGGTGCTGGCCACCGGCTGAACCGGGCCCGTTCGGGAGTCCGGTCCGGCCGGGCTCCCGGACGGGGCCGTGCCCAGGCGAGGACCGCCAGCCCGGCCAGCGTGCCCGGCAGTCCGGTCGCGACTTTGGCCGCGACCAGCCAGGCGTTCGCCGGGTCGAGGCTGAGCAGGCCGGTCACCGCCGCCCGGACGAGAAAGCCCGCGGCGAGGATCGCGGTCGCGACCGTGAACCGGCGGCGCGCGGCGCGTTCGGTCCCGGCGCGGCCGATCGCCGCCCAGCCGATACCGACGAGCGGCCGCCGCACGACGATCGACCCGGCCAGCACCAGCGCGGCCAGCAGGTACCAGACGAGGTCGGGCAGGAAAAGCCCGCCGCCGGATCCGGTCTGCCACGCGATGAACCCGGCGATGCCGACGCCGACCAGCCCGCCGAACGCCGGTCCCTTCGGATTTCCGCGCCGGATCCGGACCGCTGCGAGCACGGCGGCGAGGGCAGCCGCGGCGCCGACCGCGATTCCGGTACCAGCGACGGCGTTGAGCGGCGCGAGGACCGCCGAGGGGATCGCGGACAGGACGATCCCGGACGGTGTGTCGATCCGCGGTCTCGGCGCGGGATTCGCTTTCCTGCCAAGGAAACGCCGCTTCACTCCAGTGCTCCCGCCACTGACCGGGCCGCCTGGTCGGGGGCGTCACCGTACCCGATCGCCAGCCGCACCAGCAGATCCGCCAGCGCTGCCTGCCCCGCGGCCTCCGGCAACGCGCCGCTGAGCACCATCGTCGCCAGCCCGTGCTGCGTGCTCCACACCTGAGCCGCGCACATTTCCGTCTGCTCCGCGGGCACGCCGGGAAACCGGCCGGACCCCACCGCCTGGTCGAGAAGCTTCCGCAGCAGCAAGAAACAGGCCTCGCCCGCACGGTCGTCGTCCAGCGGACGGTCGACGAACATCGCCCGGTACAGATGCGGTTCGGCCATCCCGAACCGGAAAAACGCCGCCACCGCTGCGGCGAGGGCGGTCACCGGGTCTTCAGCGGGGGAATCCATCGTCTCTTCGAGCCGGCGAAAGCCCTCCAGTCGCACCTCCCGGCGCAACTGTTCGACGCTGCCGAAGTAGGTGTAGACCGCCGTCGTCGACACGCCCAGCTCGCGGGCCAGCCGCCGAGTCGACAAGGCTGGACCGCCTTCCTCGGCCAGCACCTGGGCGGCCGTCGCCAGAAGGCTTTCGCGAAGTGCGGCATCACGCTGTCTCGGGCTCACATCCCCGATAGTAAAACGGCGTTGCGTAACAGTGCAACACTAAAAATTCGCCAGGACCTCCATGACCGCGCCGACGATCCGCCGGGTCTGCGGCTGGCACGCCGCCCACGTCGTCAGCGGCACGCCCGGCTCGACCAGCTCGCTCCAGGCCCACTCGGGCAGCATCCGGTTCGCACTGGGGCGGCTGAGCAGCACCGCGTCCGCCTCGACCGCCTCCGCGCAGGCCAGCGCGTTCTCGTTGAACCGCGCGAGCCGCCAGTTCGGCGACACTCCAAGCCCGTGCGCCGCGGCGAGCATCTGGTCGTGCCCGGCCGGGACCTGCGCCCGCGAATGCGCCAGCACCCGGACGTCGTCGAGATCCCGCAACCGGCAGTGGGCGCGCCCGAAAAGCTTGTGACCAGGCCGGATCGCGACGCCGAAGGGATGTTCGAACAACAACCGCCCATGCAGCGTCGACGGCGGGTTCTGGTGGATCAGCCCGATGTCGATCCGTCCTTCGCTGAGCATTCGCAGCTGCTCGGTGCTGCTGGCGTCCAAAAACGACAGTGCGGCATCCGGCACTTGACGGCGGATTTCCGCGAGCGCCGCGAGCACCCAGTCCTGCGGAATCCCGGGCGGCAACGCGATCTCGACCTGCTCCTTGACCGGAGCCGCGGACCGCGTGACCTCCCGTGTCGCGTCCGCGAGCCGCAGCAGCTGCCGCGCGTGCTCGTGCAACGCCCGGCCGGCGACCGTCGCCTGCACGCCCGTCGGCACGCGGTCGAACAACGGCGTCCCGAGTTCGCGTTCGAGGACCCGGATCTGCCTGGTCAGCGCGGGCTGCGACATCAGCAGCAAGCCGGCCGCCCGGCTGATCGACCCCTCGGTGAACACGGCCACGAAATAGCGCAGCTGACGCAGTTCCATACCCTGGGGTTATACCCCCTTCGTTTGCGCCGCGGCGGCTGCCGGCGGACGCTGGGTGGCGACGGGAACCGCTGACACCGGAAGGAGCCGCTGCCCCGATGAGCAAACGCCAAGTCCAGGTACGCCGGGTCTACGACGCCCCGGAATCCAGCGACGGCGCGCGGGTCCTGGTCGACCGGCTGTGGCCGCGCGGGCTGAGCAAGGACCGCGCGCATCTGGACGACTGGCTCAAGCAGATCTCCCCGTCGACGGACCTGCGCAAGTGGTACTCCCACGACCCGGACCGCTACGACGAATTCGCCGAGCGCTACCGCTCGGAACTGGAAGAACCGGAACGCGCGGAAGCCTTGGACCAGTTGCGCGCACTGGCGAAAAAGGGTCCGCTGACGCTGCTGACCGCGACCAAACGCAGCGACATCAGCGAAGCGGCGGTCCTGGCCGACCTGCTCAGCTAGCGTTCAGCTGCCGACCTGGATGCCGTTGCGCTCGGCATACCTGCTGCCCCATTCGTACAACGCGGTCAGCGCCGGGCGCAGCTCGTCGCCTTCGGGGGTCAGCCGGTACTCGACCGTCGGCACCCGGCCGCCCACCTCGGTCCGGTCCACCAGCCCGGCCGCGGCCAGCTCCCGCAGCTGTTCGGTGAGCACCTTCTCGGTGATCGACGGAATGGCCCGGCGCAGCTGGCCGTAGCGGTGCGGGCCTTCCTTGAGCCGCGCCAGGATCACCGGCTTCCACTTCCCGCCCATGACGTCGACGGCCAGCTCGACCGCACAGGAGTAGCGCGCTTTCATCCCCCCATCATCGCCTAGTACGCACCGGAAAGTGCGTACTAGGCGCGCGGCCGGGCGCGTGCTTGGGTGATCCGGTGATCATCGAGTACATCCGGTACCGCATCCCGGACGGCGGGCACGCGGACTTCGAAGCCGCTTACCGACGCGCGGCCAAGTCGCTCGCTGCCGCGGAACAGTGTCACGAGTACGAACTCTCGCACGCCGTCGACGAGCCGGGCAGCTATGTCCTGCGCATCGTCTGGACCTCCGCAGAGGCCCATCTCAAGGGCTTCCGCGGCGGCCCTCATTTCGCCGCGTTCTTCGCCGAGATCCGGCCCTATGTCGAGCAGATCGAAGAGATGCGGCATTACGAGCGCACCGAGGTGACCGGCCCGGGCAGTGCGGTGCCGACGCTCTATGAGTGGGCAGGCGGAGCGCCCGCGCTAGCCAGGCTGACCGAGGCGTTCTACGCGAAAGTGCCCGAGGACGACCTGCTGGCCGAGGTGTTCGCGGGGATGAGCCCGTCACACCCCGCCCACGTGGCGGTTTGGCTAGGCGAGGTATTCGGCGGCCCGCCCGCGTACACCGAGCGACACGGCGGACACGCGCACATGATCTCCAGGCACACCGGCCGCGCGATCACCGAACCGCAGCGACGCCGGTGGGTTTCGCTGCTCCTGGCCACCGCGGACGAGGTCGGGTTGCCTAATGACCCGGAGTTCCGTGCCGTGCTCGCGGGATATTTGGAGTGGGGCAGCAGGCTCGCGGTGGTGTTCTCCGCCCCGGACGCCGGGCCGGTGGGCGACCAGCCGGTGCCTCGGTGGGGTTGGGGGTCGGCTCCTCCGTGGAGCGGGAGCTGAATCCGCGTTATCCCTTGCGGCGATGAGAAGTGCCGCACCGCCAGAAACGACACCACGGGTCCGGTAAACTGCGGGCATTCCACAGTAGACCGTCGGCCGACGGTCACGCTGGCGATTCCCTTCGCCACTCCCGGCAATGACATCGTCCTGTTCCGCGCGAATGTTTCGCCCGCTCCGGAAGCCCAGGCGAATTCGGCTGTTCGCCGCAACCTCGATTCGGGCGTTCGGCGGCACCCGCGGCGGGGTAGTTGGGGCACGCTCGGTGTCCTTCGGGGCGCGAAATCCCGGTTCGAGCCGGTGTTTCGCGTCGCGGGCCAAGGGAGGGGGCCGCGCTGGCGTCTACTGTGGACGTCCGGGGCCGTTCGTTTCGGATATGGTTGGCGGAATGGCTGATCTGACGCTCACCGGCCTTCGGGTCGTGGTCGAGGTTGCCCGCACCGGGTCGTTCAGTGCTGCCGCACATCGGCTCGGCTACACGCAATCCGCGGTGTCGCGGCAGATCGCGGCGAGCGAACGTGCTACTGGAACCGCGTTGTTCGAACGGCATGCACGTGGAATCCGTCCTACGACAGCAGGAGAAGTGCTGATCCGGCACGCCGGTCGGGTGCTGGAAAGCGTGAGTGCGGCCGGAAAAGAGCTCGCCGGACTCCGTGACCGGCTGGCCGGGCGGATCTCGGTCGGCGGATTTCCCGCCGCGTCGGCGGTTTTGCTGCCGCGCGCGGTTTCCCGGCTGCTGCGCGCGCATCCGGGCGTGGAGGTGCAGCTCGCCGAATCCGCGACGTCCGCGCAACTCCAGTCGCTGCGCCGCGGCCGCCTCGACGTCGCGGTGGCCGTCACCGGCGACGGTTTGCCGGAATACGATTTCGAAGGCTTGCGCCGCAGCGAATTGCGCAGCGGAATCGGGTACGGAGTGGCAGTAGCGGAATCGCATCCGTTCGCCGGGCGAAGCTGGGTCGAGCCGGACGAGTTGGCCGAACAGCAGTGGATCGTCGGCGCGGGCGGCTCGCCGGAATTCGGGACGTGGCCGGGCATCGCCGGGCCGTCGATCGCGTTCGCGGTGCGCGCGTGGCCGACCCGGCTCGGCTTGGTCGCGGCGGGGCTGGGAATTTCATTGGTGCCCGGGTTCGCGGCGGATTCGCTGCCTGCCGACGTCCGATGGATCCCCGTACGCGACGAGTGCGGCGGGTTGCGCCGCGTGCTGTGGGCGGTGGCGGGGGAGCGGCCGGAGCCTGCTGCGGTGGCGATGGTGCGGGCGCTGGAGGAAGAAGCAGGGGCGATTGGCCGAGGCTGCTAGGCGACGGGTTCGCGAGTGGCTGGATTTGGCGCGATGTGCGCGCTATGACTCCGTGCGGTGAGGTGTGCCGTATCGAGTGGGTGACCGGGATTTACCTGGTGTGATGTCTCAGGACATGGGTGACAGTTCCGCATCAGGACTTGGGTGACGGTTGGTGTGTCAGGACTTCGGTGACGGTTGTTGTTTCTTCGGGCGGGTGCCTGGGCGTCGGCCGTTGCCGACGT
>NZ_JARACH010000122.1:0-7992 GCF_029087445.1 Amycolatopsis sp. La24 | reverse complement strand
ACGAGGATCGATGGGTTCACTGACAGCCACCGCCCGAGCCTCACGGCAAAAGTGTCACCACCAACCCCGCCCGAACTGTCACCGATCTCCTGATGCAGAACCGTCACCCATGTCCTGCGAGATGACACCCGGTGGGATCCGCTCACCCACACGGGACCGAGATTTTCACCGGGAGTGCCGAAAACGCCGACAGCGCACCGAATTCCGCCACTCGCAGCCAAAACTCAGCAACGCGCGGGAGACGGTCCTAACGGGACACAGCAGGACTGGCAGCCGCCCAGGCCGCCTCGATCATCCGGAAAACCTCGTCCACCGCGGCCTCCGGGTCAGCCGCCTCGCGAGCCACCGAGTAGGCGTCGACCACGAACCGCGCGATCGCCCGGCACGCCGTCGGAGTCCGCTCGAGACCGGGGTCAGCCGCCATCGCCGCGGCCAGCGACTCCGCGTGCCGCAGCCGCATCGATTCCTCGTACTCCCGCAGCGCGGGCGACCCGTCGATCATCCGCCAGACCGGCGCGACGCTGTCCGCGGTGCAATGCCGCACCAGCGCCCGGATCTCGTCCCGCAGCGCCGGGATCAGCGCCTCCGCCGACGACCGCCGCTCGACCGCGCCGCGCAGGCTTTCCTCGAAGTTGGAGTCCTGCTCGAAGACCAGCGCTTCCTTCGAGGCGAAATGCGAAAAGACCGTGGTCACGGCGACGTCGGCCTCGGCCGCGATGTCCCGGATACCCACCTCGTCGTACCCGCGCTCGAGGAACAGCCGGAGCGCGGTGTCGGCGATCTTCTGGCGGGTCGCAGCCTTCTTGCGCTCGCGCCGCCCGGACGGCTCAGTCATCCGCGGATGCTATCAGTCACAAAATGCGACCGGTTACCAAAAGCTAACCGTTAGCTTTTGGCAAGATCTACTGCCGGTATCCCTCGACCTCGCCCACCGACCGGACCGAAGCCTCGTCCGGATCGTCGTCGAACTCGACCCTGGCGCGGCGCTGCCGCAGCAGGTCCCAGCACTGGTCGAGCTCCTCTTCGGCCCGGCGGAGCCGCTCCCGGTCGTCCGAGGACAGCCCGACCCCGATCGCCCGGTCGCGCAGTTCCTTCTCCTGCGCGATCAGCTCGTCGATCCGTCCCAAGATCCCGTCAGCCACATCAACCTCCAAGGAAGCGTCGGACACCCACCAGGACGCTACCGCGCCCCGGGGAATTCCCCACCCGGTTCGTTCGTTGGACCACCCATGAGCACAGTGGAACTGACCGCGGACAACTTCGACCAGACCGTGACCGACAACGAGTTCGTGCTGATCGACTTCTGGGCAAGCTGGTGCGGCCCGTGCCGCCAGTTCGCGCCGGTGTTCGAGAAGGCGTCGGAAAAGCACAGCGACATCACCTTCACGAAGGTGGACACCGAAGCCGAGCAGCAGCTCGCCGCGGCGTTCAACATCCGCTCGATCCCGACGCTCGCCGTGATCCGCGACAAGACCCTCATCTACTCCCAGCCCGGCGCCCTTCCGGAAGCCGCGCTGGAGGACCTCATCCGCCAGGCCCGCGAGGTCGACATGGACGAGGTGCGCAAGGCAGCCGCCGCGCAAGAAGCCGAGCAGGCCTGAGCCCGCTGCCACAGGCGCAACCCAGGGAAACACGAAGGCCCGGCACCCACCAGGGTGCCGGGCCTTCGCAGCGTTTCAGGACCGGGTGACGAGCCCGCGCAGGAAGAACGCGAGGTTCGCCGGACGCTCGGCCAGCCTGCGCATGAAGTAGCCGTACCACTCGTCGCCGCAGGGCACGTACACGCGCATCGTCTCGCCTTCGGCCGCGAGTCGCTTCTGCTCCTCGGGCCGGATGCCGTACAGCATCTGGTACTCGTGGTCGCCGGACGTGCGGCCGGCGTCGGCGGCGAGCTTGCCCGCGATCGCGATCATCCGCGGGTCGTGCGAGGCCACCATCGGGTAGCCCTTGCCCTCCATCAGCACGCGCAGGCAGCGCACGTAGGACTTGTCCACTTCGGACTTGTCCTGGAACGCCACCGACTCCGGCTCGGCGTAAGCGCCCTTGCACAGCCGCACGCGCGATCCGGGACCGGACAGCTCGCGGCAGTCCTGCTCGGTGCGGTGCAGGTAGGCCTGCAGCACCGCGCCCACCCACGGGTACTCGGCGCGCAGCTCGCGGAGGATGCCGAGCGTCGAGTCCGTGGTGGTGTGGTCCTCCATGTCGAGCGTCACCGTCGCGCCGACCGCTTCGGCCGCCGCGCAGATCTTCCGCGCGTTCTCGAGCGCGACGTCCTCGCCGTCGCCCGGCAGGAACTGCCCGACCGCGGACAGCTTCACCGAGACGTCCGCGCCCTTGGCGAGGCCCTGCTCGGACAGCGCCGTCAGCAACTCCTCGTACGCCTGCACGGTGGCAGTGGCCTGTGCGGCGTCGGTGGTGTCTTCGCCGAGGTGGTCGATAGTGATCTTCCGGCCGTCGGCGGCCAGTTCCCGTGCGGCGCGCACGGCGTCGGCGGTAGCCGAGCCGGACACGAACCGGCGCACTACGGACCGGGTGACCGGTACCGCTTCGACGAGCGCACGCATCCGCTGCGAACGAGCGGCGGCGAGCAACGGGGCACGCAGCATGACGGTGTCTCCTTCTCAGCCCTGGTGCGGGTAGCGCACGGAGGTCGGCGGCACAAACGTCTCCTTGATCGAGCGCGGGCTCGTCCAGCGGAGCAGGTTGAAGACCGAACCGGCCTTGTCGTTCGTGCCCGAGGCGCGCGCCCCGCCGAACGGCTGCTGGCCGACGACCGCGCCGGTCGGCTTGTCGTTGACGTAGAAGTTGCCCGCGGCGAACCGCAGCGCCTGCGAAGCCTTCGCGACGGCCGTGCGGTCGTTCGCGATGACGGCGCCAGTGAGGGCGTACGAAGCGGTCTCGTCGACCAGCTGCAGCACGGCGTCGAAGTCAGCGTCTTCGTACACGTAGACCGACAGGATCGGGCCGAAGTACTCGGTGCTGAAGATCTCGTGCTTCGGGTTCGTCGACACGAGAACGGTCGGCTGCACGAAATAGCCGACGCTGTCGTCCGCAGTGCCGCCGACGAGGATCTCGACCTCGCTGTCGTTCTTAACGCGCTCGAAGAGCGAGGCGTGCTTGTCGAAGGCCCGACGGTCGATCACCGCGCCACCGAAGTGCGACAGGTCGGTGACGTCGCCGTACGAGAGCGCGGCGGTTTCGGACGCAAGGCCGTCCTTCAGCTGCTCCCAGACGCTGCGCGGCACGTACGCACGCGAAGCGGCGGAGCACTTCTGGCCCTGGTACTCGAAGGCGCCACGGACAAGCGCGGTGCGAAGCACGTCGATGTCGGCCGACGGGTGCGCGAGCACGAAGTCCTTGCCGCCGGTCTCGCCGACGAGACGCGGGTAGCTGCGGTAGCCGGCAATGTTCGCGCCGACAGTGCCCCACAGGTGCTGGAAGGTCGCCGTCGAGCCGGTGAAGTGGATGCCCGCAAGGTCGCGGTGCGTCAGCGCGACCTCGGAGACGGCCTTGCCGTCGCCCGGCAGCAGGTTGATCACGCCCGGCGGCATGCCGGCCTCTTCGAGCAGCCGCATGGTCAGGTGCGCGGCGAAGCTCTGCGTCGGCGACGGCTTCCACAGCACGGTGTTGCCCATCAGGGCGGGCGCGGTGGGCAGGTTGCCGGCGATGGCGGTGAAGTTGAAGGGCGTGATCGCGTACACGAAGCCCTCGAGCGGACGGTGCTCCATCCGGTTCCACACGCCCGGCGAGCTGACCGGCTGCTGGTCGAGGATGCTGCGGCCGAAGGCGACGTTGAAGCGCCAGAAGTCGGCGAGCTCGCACGCGGAGTCGATCTCGGCCTGCGTCGCGGTCTTCGACTGACCGAGCATGGTTGCCGCGTTCAGCGTCGAGCGCCACGGGCCGCTCAGCAGGTCAGCGGCGCGCAGCAGGATCGCCGCACGGTCGTCGTAGGACAGCGCGCGCCACTCCGGAGCGGCCTTCGCGGCGGCAGCGATCGCGTCGGTCGCGTCCTGCTTCGTGGCGCTCTGGATGGTGCCGAGGACGTGGCCGTGGTTGTGCGGCTGGACAACGTCGATCTTCTCGCCGCCGCCCGCGCGCTGCTCGCCGCCGACGGTGACCGTCAGGTCGACGGGACCGGCCTGACCCAGTTTCTTTAGCGCACCCTCCAGCTCGGCGCGCTCGGCGCTGCCCGGCGCGTACGTCAGCACCGGCTCGTTCTTCGGGGCGGGGGTCTGGGTCACGGCGTCCACGGCGGCTCCCTCGTTGGCTTACTCGTCGGATGCCCGAAAGATAACGCTGCGCGGCGTTCAGGGGTTTGTTCAAGCGGCTAGAATCGACCATATGGTTTTGTCCGATCGGCCTACGCGATGACGGCCGCCGAACCGTTCGCCGGCACCTCGCTGCGGCACGTGCTCGCGACGCTCGGCGAACCGCTCGTGCGGGTGCTCGTCGCGCCGCGCGGACTGGGCGTTCCGGTGCAGGACGTGGTGATCCTCGACCCCGAGGACCCGCCCGAAACGCACCCCGGCGACCTGGTCCTGGTGATCGGCGCGCGCGGCCGGTCGGCAGCGGCGGCGATCCGGGCGGCCGGACGCGCCGGAGCGGCCGCGGTGGCGGTGAAGGGCGAAGGGGGCACCGACGTCGCGGCGGACGCTGGCGTCGCGCTGCTCACGGTCGGCGCGGAGGCGCGGTGGGAGCAGGTCGAGGCGCTGGCGCGCGGGGTCGTCGACGCGGCCCGCGCGGGCGGCGAAGCGGAGACCGGCGAGGTGCTCGGCGACCTGTTCGCGCTGGCCCAGACGGTCGCGACGCTCACCGGCGGCCTGGTCAGCATCGAGGACACCGCGAGCCGCGTCCTGGCGTATTCACGAGCCGGCGACGAGGTCGACGAGCTGCGGCGGTTGTCGATCTTGGGCCGCGAAGGACCGGAACGGTACCTCGCGATCCTCCGCGAATGGGGCGTCTACCAGCGATTGCGGGCCGGCGAAGGAATCGTGCGCGTGGACGAGCGCCCGGAGCTGGGAATCCGCCGCCGCATCGCCGCCGGGATCCACGCCGGATCGCAGCCGCTCGGCACGATCTGGGTCCAGGAAGGCGCGCAACCGCTGACCGAACAAGCCGAGGTTGCGCTGCTCGGCGCGAGCAGAACCCTTGCCCCGCAACTGATCCGCGCCCGAACCCTGCCCGATCCGCAACTTCGGCTGCGCGAGGATTTGCTCGCCGGATTGCTGGAAGGACGCGTCGACGCCGAGTCGGTCGCAGACGACATCGGGGCCGATCCGGCGCGTCCAGCACAGGTTTTGGCGTTCACGCTCTCGCGGCAGCAGTCGACCGCCGCTTCGGACCGGTTGCTGCGCCGGGCCGAATTGGTGCACCTGATCGCCGTGCACACCGCGGCCTATCGGCGGACCGCGCTCGTGAGCGTGCTCGGCGGCCGGGTGTACGCGTTGCTCCCGGATCTGCCGGAACACTCGGATGCGCCAGTGCTGGCGTTGGCGAAGGAAATCGTTGGTGCGGCGCGGAAACACCTCGACGCCCCGGTCCGCGCCGCGCTCGGCGGGGTCGTGCCGAGACTGTCGGACGCAGCATTGTCGCGCGGCGACGCCGATCGGGTGCTGATGGCGATGACGCGCGGTCATTGGCCGTCCGACGTCGCGTCGCTGGCTGACGTCCGGGCGGACGTGTTGCTGTCGGAAGTGTTGGCCTACTTGGGAGATCAGCCCCGGTTGCGCGATCCGCGGCTCGCGCAACTGCGTGCCCACGACGCCGACCACGGTGACATCCTGATCCCCGCGGTGCTGGCGTATCTGAACGCTTTCGGCGACGTCCGCACGGCCGCGCGCTCGCTGAACATCCACCCGAACACCGTGCGCTACCGGGTGCGGCGAGCGTCGGAAGTGTCCGGGATCGACCTGACTGATCCGGCTCAGCGGCTGCTCACTGAACTGTTGCTGCGGCTGTAAATCGGATGCCGCGGGGGTTCGTGATCGCTAAAGTGCCGTCGTGGACCTCTTCTTCCGCTCCTGGAACGCACTTCAGAACGCCGTGAAATCGCTTGAAGGCGGGCAGTGGCTGGCCCCGTCGGGATGCACCGGCTGGCTGGTGCAGGATCTGGTGTTCCACCTGGTCATCGACGCGCAGGACATCCTGATCACGCTCGCGACCCCCGCCGAAGGCGAGCCGACGCACACCGCCGCGCAATACTGGGAACTCGGCACCGACCTGCCGACCGGCATGGACGAAGAAGGCCTGTTCACCCGCCGCTCGGCGCTCAGCTACGGCTCCACCGCCTGGCTGGCGCACCACTTCGACGACCTCGCCCAGGCAGCCGGACGCGCCGCCGCGCTCGCGGACCCGGCGTCGAAGGTCGAGACCCGCGACTACGTGCTCACGGTCGCGGACTATTTCGAGACCTACGTCGTGGAAGCGACGTTGCACCACCTGGACCTCGTCATGCATCTGTCCGGAGTGGACGGTCCAGACGCAGACTGCCTGGCAGCGACCCGGCGAACCGTCGAAACCGCCCTGGGTTCGCCACTTCCGGCAGCACTGGACGACCAAGCCGCACTCCTGGTAGCGACCGGTCGCCGTGCCGCGACCGACGAGGAAAAAGCGGCGCTGGGGTCGCTGACGGAGAAGCTGCCGATCGTCCTCGGCTAGACCGAAAGCCGTTCCGCCGCAGTCAACTCAGCAAGCGCGGCAAACGATTCGACCCGCGCCGCCGGGTCGTAAGTGCTGGTGCTGACGAGCAACTCGTCCGCCCCGGTCGACTCGACCAAATCCGCGAGACGTGCGCCGACCTCGTCCGGGGTGCCACTGATCTGCCCGGCCAAGGTGTCGTCGAGACGACGGCGTTCACGGTCGGTCATCGGCAGCGCCAAAATCTCGTCCGCAGGCGAAAGCGGCGGGAAAACGCCATGGCTGCGCGAGTACACAGTGGACCATGCCTCGGGCACCAGCAGCCGCCGAGCCTCCTCCGCGGTGTCCGCCACCGCGACCGCTGTCGACACGACGACATAGGGATCGTCCACATCGGACCGGAATGTTTCGCGGTACCGCGAAATCGCCTCGACCATCGCACGCTGCCCATGCGCCGGAGCGATCACCAGCGGCAACCCGAGCCCAGCCGCGAGATCCGCCCCCGCACCAGTCGCAAGCAAGAACACCGGCACCGACAACCCCTCGGCCGGGATTGCGTGCACCCCGTCGTGCTCGCCCCGGAAGAACGCGAGAAGCTCGCGAACCTGCCCGTCGAAGCCGTCGGCCGCGTCCTTGCCCTGGCCAAGCGCACGCCGCACCGGCTCGATAAACCCGACCGAACGCCCGATCCCGAGATCGATCCGCCCGGGAAACAAGGACTCCAAAATCCCGAACTGCTCAGCAACCACGAGCGGCCGATGATTGGGCAACATCACGCCCCCGGACCCGACCCGGATACGCGAGGTCGCAGACGCAACGGCGGACGCGAGCACCGCAGGCGAAGACCCGGCGACCCCAGGCACGCCATGGTGTTCGGAAACCCAGAACCGGTGATAGCCGAGAGCTTCGATGTCACGCGCGAACGCGACAGTGTCCCGGATCGCCTGCGCGGTCCCCCGCCCTCGCCGCACGGGCGACCGGTCCAGCACGGAAATCGGAACGTCCACGCCCACGGCAACGCCATCCGGACAGCGCGAATTCCCCGCCCCCACGACCGCCCGTGAGGGCCACCCTCATTGACTCTGATTCCCTCAGGGTTCCCCTCACGACCCCACCGCCGCCGGAACACGCACCCAATGCGGCATTGGGTGCGTCAGATGCACCGAACGCCACATTGGGTGCGTCCCATGCACCCAATGCCACATTGGGGCGCAAGCCCCGCCTCCACCCAAACCGCAGCCGATGCACCCACCGAGCGAGGCACCCAGCCCCTCCCCCAACCCCGATACGAAGCTCATCTGCGGTCGGTGGGTGCTTGTCAAGGCATCTTTCCCGCCTTGACAAGCACCCACCGAC
>NZ_JARACH010000121.1:0-8957 GCF_029087445.1 Amycolatopsis sp. La24 | reverse complement strand
CCCACGGCCAACTCCGCGCAGCCCGCCTCAGCACCGGTGATCGATAGTCAAAGACACCTGTCCACGACGCGAAACGCCAGGTCAAAGGCGGTATTTGAAGATCGAAGTCGAGATAACGGCGGCGACGACGTCGTCGCCGAAGACCTCGCCCCAGCGCCCGAAGGGCTTGTTGCTGGTGACGATCAGGCTGGCGCGTTCGTAGCGGGAGGAGACCAGCTGGAAGAACAGGTTCGCCGCTTCGGCTTCGAACGGGATGTAGCCGACCTCGTCGACGATGATCAGCGGGATCCGGCCGAGTTTGACCAGCTCGGCCTGCAGTTTCCCGGCGTGGTGGGCGTCGGCGAGACGGGATACCCATTCGGCGGCGGTGGCGAACGCGACCCGGTGCCCGGCCTGGCAGGCGCGCATCCCGAGCCCGATCGACAGGTGTGTCTTCCCGGTCCCGGGCGGCCCGAGGAACACCACGTTCTCTTTCGCGGCAATGAAATCCAGGGTTCCGAGGTGGGTGATGGCGTCGCGTTTCAGCGAGCGTTGGTGGTCGAAATCGAACTCCTCCAACGATTTCCGTGCCGGGAAACGGGCGGAGCGGATCCGGCCTTCCCCGCCGTGGGACTCGCGGGCGGCGACCTCGCGCTGCAGACAGGCCGCGAGGAACTCCTCGTGCGTCCAGGACTCGGCGCGGGCGCGTTCGGCGAGCCGTTCGACGGCCTGGCCCAGCGACGGGGCCTTCAAGGCGCGGGTGAGGTAGGCGATCTCGCCCTCGACGTTGCGGCCGCTGGTTTTCGCTGGCGTTTTCGCGGTGGCCATCAGGCGATCCCTTCGTCGCTGCCGGCGAGGCCGAACATCCGGTCGTAGTCGGCCAGGGCCCGGTGCTCGACGCTCGTGTCGGCCTTGGGGACCGCGACCAGGCGGCGGGCCTGGCGCATCCGGGCAGCCGCGGCGGCATGAGCCGGGTCGGTGATGCTCTGGTGGTCGGCCCAGCAGCGGGCATGCCGGGCAACCTGCGTGTTGTCGCAGGTCACCACGACCTCGGCGAGGTCCGCGGCGATCTGGACCCGGCGGCCGACCGCGCTCGGGTGGACCGAGTAGTCGTTGGAATCGAGCCGGACGTAGTGATCCCGCGGCAGGCGGGTGCTCAGCCGCCAGCCGGTCACCGGCGCGACCGGCGGCAGCGCCAGCATCGCCGAGCGGTCCGCGCCCCACCGGTCCAGCGGCCGGCAGCCCAGACGGCGGTGCTGGCGCTGGTTCGCCCGCTGCAGCCAGCCCGCGAGCTGGGCGTTGAAATCGCCCGGACCGGTGAACGCCCGGCCGGGCAGGAACGAGGTCTCCAGATAGCCGTTCGCCCGCTCGACCAGCCCCTTCGCCTCCGGGTCGCCGGGCCGGCACTGGATCACCCGGATCCCGAGCGTCCCGCGGAACGCGTTCATCGGCTCGGTCAGCTGCGGTTTCCCGCCGCGCCACTGCCCGACCGCGGACTCGTTGTCCCAGACCAGCGCCTTGGGGACCCGGCCCCAGCCGCTGATCAACTCCCAATGCCCGGCCAGCAGGTCCGGCGACTGCCGCGACGGCAGCATCACCGCGGTGATCATCCGCGAATAGCCCGACACCATCACCAGCACCGGCGGCCGCCCGGTCTGGCCGAACCCGAGCGGCACGTCCGCCGGCGGGAACCACAGGTCGCACTGCGCGAGCTCGCCCGCCTGGTACTCCGTGCGCGACGCCGGATCCGCCGGCTTGAACAACGGCCGCAACTGCCCGACCCGTTCGAAGAACACCGTTTTTCCGCGTTCCCAGCCGACCCGTTCCATGATCACCGTCGAGGGCATCTCAGGGAACTCCGCCAGCAACGCCCGGATCTGCGGCTCGACAGCGTCCACGATCGACCCCGTCGCCGCCCGCTCATACCGCGGCGGCTCATGCGAGGCCAGCGCCTTCTTCACCGTGTTCTTCGAGATCCCCAGCCTGCGAGCGATGGCCCGGATCGCCATCCCCTCAGCCCGATGCAACCGGCGGATCTCCGCCCAGTCCTCCACGTTCAACACCTCATGATCGTTCATGGGTGGGTCAACATTCGCCCGGAAACACAGGGTCAGTCTTCAGGCGGAACCGACAACTCGATAATGAACGGCGATATCAACACAAGTCCCCCAGTCGCATCCCAGGCAGGTAGAACAGATTTTAAGATCTTTTACCTTCGTCGAGTTGATCTCAAAATGCTACTCGAATACCCCTGGACCCGAAAGGTCGGCGGATATCAGCGTGCTACTAGGACGCGACTATTAACGCAGCTCAGAAGCTACCAGCAATGATCAATCTCCGAAATCTAAGGGGAGTCGACATGGGTCTTGATCGACGGACTGCCCGAGGCGGGACAGTAGCCCCGGGACGCGTCACTAGTTGACGCGTAGCAATTGCGTGGTATTTCGCTGGCATCGGTCATGGCTTCCTGTCGTCGTTGTTGTTCGCACCGACGCCGTGGGAGACATGACATGGCAACGCAATCTGCTTTTCACCGCCGCAGTGCTGCGGATGGCCCGAACTCGTTGGACATCGCGCGAGACGCGTTTACCTGGCTGGTGGCCGGCCCGTGCCCGGTGTCGTTAAACGGCCGTCTCTTCAAGGGTTTGCCGGACCGGCAGGTCGCGCTGGATGAGGTTCGTGATCGGTTGCTGGCGCGCCGGTGCCCGCAGGCGACACGGGACGCGGTGTGGGCGCACCTGGTGTTGCGATCGCGCACCGAAGGAGCGACCTGGACGGTCGCGGCGGTCGGTGTCGCATTGCCCGCGCTGACGTCGGTCGCGGCAACCTTGTCCGGCGGGTTCGCCGGCGATCCGGCTGACATCCACGCCGAGGTGCTGCGGGGCTTTCTCTCCGCCTTGCCGAGCATCGATCTGCGCCGGCCGCGGATCATGCTGCGCCTGAGGTGGGCCGCTTACCGGTCCGGATACGACGCGCTCACCGATGCCTTGACTGGTCCGACTCCGATCCCGCCGGGGTTCCGCTCCTCTCCGCCGCACACCCCGTGGGGACATCCCGATCTCGTCCTCGCGCGTGCGGTCGCGGACGGGGTCCTGACCCAGACCGAAGCCTCGCTCATCGGCGCGACCCGCCTGGAGCACGTGCCGGTGGCGGACTGGGCGGCGCAGCACAACACCGGCGAGTGGGCGGTCTACAAGTCGCGCAAACGCGCGGAGCTGCGACTAGCCGATTACCTGCGCGACCGCATCGCCGAGGCCGATCCGACTGATCCGCTCACCGACCAGGTGGCTACCGCGGTGGCGCTGGCCCGACCGGCCGACACGGCTCCGGACATGGCGACGTCGTCACCGTCCGTGTCTTCCGAGAGCACCGTCTCCGGGCGGAAGACCCGGGACCGCGTGTCCAAAACGGATGCGGAATCCGGAGTTCAGGGCTGCGGGACACACCCGCCCTCAGACCGCTCTTCGGAGGTGCCGCCATGCGCCTGATCGACCACTCTTCTGCCGCGCCGGTCGAGCCGTGCCGCGCTCGTGCCGAAGACGACCTTTTGCTGTCGTCGCGGAACGTTGAGAAAAAGAAACCCGCTCAACGGTTCATCCGGACGCCGAAAGATCTGACCAATCAGCGCGGACGACAGTCGCCGCGGCGGCCCCCGTCCCGCGCTGTGCTGGTCGCCGAACTGTCCGGGATCGCGCTGCTCGCATCAGCTTCGGCAGCGCACGCCGACACCATGGTGGTCGCCCTGGCCGGCTCGGTCACCGAGATCCTGAGCAACGTCCAGACGTGGATCATGGGGATCCTGGCGGGCCTGGCCACGCTGTTCATGACAGTCGGTGCTTCCCGCTACATGTGGGGAAACAACGAGCCCCAGGAGATCGCCAAGGCCAAGGCAGCGGTCAAGGCCGCTGGGTTCGGCTACTGCCTCGCGCTCCTCGTGCCGCTGGTCCTGGAGATCCTCAAAGGGTTCGTGGGCGCGCAATGACCGCGGACGATTCTGCGACAGCCCGCTCGCGTCGCAGCCCTGGCGAGACCGGCGACGCCGCCAACTGCGGAACCCGGCCGCCACCTGATCAGCGGCGACGCAGGCGTACGGCTGCGCTGTTGTTGCTGAGCGCCGTCGCAATTCTCACCGCCGTGCTCGCGGCCAACGCGGCAGCCGCGCCCGCTGCCCCGCAGCAACCGCCGCCTGCACCGCTCCCGACTAACGAACCGTGCACACCGGGTTCGCCGCTGCCGGCATGCCACCTGCCGACGCCGACCACGACGACACCGAAGCCGCCACCAAACACACCGCCGCCTGTCCCGACTGAGGTTCCCCCACCGACGACGTGCAGCTTTCCCGGCCAACTCAGCTGCGCTTCGCTCGGTCCGACGACGACCGCACCGTGCTCGGGTGAGGACTGCATCCCGCAGCCGACGACGCCCCCGCCCTCGACCGGGACGCATCCGCCGGGCAGCGGCAGCAGCGACAGCGACTCGAAGTGCGGCATCACCGACATCGGCGCGTGCATCACCGAGGCGATCAACTCTGCGTTCCGCAGCATCGTCGACTCCGCCTTGTCACCGATCCTGGACCTGATCGGACACAGCGCACTGTCGACGCCCACCATCAGCGACCTGCCAGGCATCGGCGAACTGTGGAACGGCTCGTGGGAACTCGTCGTCGCCGCGTACGGCTTGTTCATCCTCGCCGGAGCCATCCTCGTGATGAGCCACGAGAGCATGCAGACCCGCTACTCGCTCAAAGAGATCGCGCCACGGATCCCGCTCGCGTTCATCGCCTCGGCGCTGTCGCTGTTCCTTGTCGACAAAATCATCCGCCTGGCCAACGGCCTGACCCAAGGTGTGCTCGGCGACGGAGTCAGCCCTCCCTCGGTGGGCGACACGATGACCGAAGCGTTCAACAACGCCGCGGCCGGCGGGCTGTTCACGATCCTCGTCGGCTTGGTGCTCGTCGTGGTCGGTGTCGCGCTGCTGATCGTGTACGCCATCCGAGTCGTCATCACGCTTGGCCTGATCGTCTGCGGACCGCTGCTCCTCATCTGCCATGCCCTGCCGCACACCGACCCGCTCGCCCGCTGGTGGTGGAGGGCCATCGCTGCCGCGCTCGGCATCCAAGTCGCCCAGGCGGTGGTGCTGGTCACCGCAGTGCGGACGATCCTGTCCGGCGGCGTTCATCTGTTCGGATCGACGCTGTCGGCGCTCGGGATGCTGCTGGTGGGCATCGCGTTGTTCGTCGTGCTGTTCAAGATCCCGTTCTGGATGCTGTCCGCGACGAAGATGGGCTCCGGGCGTTCGTTCCTCGGCAGCCTCATCCGCGCCTATGTCATGGCCAGGGCTTTCAGCATGGTCATGGGCAAGACACGCACACCCCGCAAAGCCGCAGCTAACACCGGCACCCGCACCGCGGGCCGCGGCGGACGACCGGACGTCGCGCCACAGTCTGCGCCGCATTCCGGCACGGTCGGCGAACGGCTCAAAGCCGCCCGCGACGCCGAGCGCCGGCGTGCGTCGCGCCGGTCGCGACTGCCGTCGCAAGCACCGCAGTTCCTCCAACCCTCGCCGCAGCGCACCACCCACGATCCGGCGGTCACTCCGACGAGGAAGGGGCCGGCGACGCCCGAGTTCAGCTCTGCACCCGAACCCACCGCGCCGATGCCCAGTCCGACGCAACCACCTCGCGCACCGCAATTCCGCTCCGCCGCCGCAGGCCGCCCTCGCCCCGGTTCCCCGGCACAGGCCCCGGCGCGGCCGATCCGCACGGCCGCTGTACCGCCGAAGCTGAAATTCCAGTCAGCTGCGCCGACTTCGCGGACGCCACGGACGCCGCAGAAACCAACAACTGCCCCTGCCGCACCGGCTTTCCGGCCAGCACAACCGGAACCCCGGATCGGGGACGCCTACCGCCGAACCCCCTCGATCCCGCCCGCGGTGTTCCGTGCACCGAAACCTGCTCCCGGAGGTGATCGGCCATGAGCCAACCGATCCGTATCCCCGCCGACGTCGACCGCGAAGACCGCATCATTGGCCCTCTGACCGCGCGGCAACTGGCGATTCTCGCCGTCACCGGGCTCGTGCTGTACGGGGTGTACACGGTCACGCGCACTTTCCTACCGCTGCCGGTGTTCCTGGTGTTCGCGATCCCGGTCGGGGCGACGGCCGCGGTGCTCGCGTTGGGGCAGCGCGACGGCATCTCCCTCGACCGACTGGCCTTGGCAGCACTGCGCCAGCGGGTGAGTCCGCAGCATCGGGTCACCGCCCCGGAAGGCATCCGCCCGGTGCCGGAATGGCTAGCGAACCGAGTCGAGGCCGCCGGCAACGGACCAGCACGACGGAGCCACAGCGCTGGCGACGCGGTATCTCCGGCACCGTTGCGACTACCGGCCGACGCGGTCGCCGAGACCGGCGTCATCGACCTCGGTAAGGACGGGCTCGCGGTCGTCGCGGTCGCCTCGACTGTCAACTTCGGCTTGCGCACCCCGGCAGAGCAGGAGTCGTTGGTCGCTTGTTTCGGGCGATACTTGCATTCGCTCACCGCGCCGGTGCAGGTGCTCGTCCGCGCGGAACGGCTAGACCTGTCCGGTCAGATCGCGGAGCTGCGCGAGCACGCTGCAGGATTGCCACACCCTGCGCTCGAGCGCGCCGCACGCGAGCACGCTGAGTACCTCGACCAACTCGGCCGCACGACCGACCTGCTGCGACGCCAAATCCTGTTGGTCTTGCGGGAACCCCTGCTTCCAGGTGCCGTCGACGGCCTCGGCAGTACCTCGCCCCTAGCCTTGCTGTCCGCGAAACGCAAAGCGGCCAAACGCTCCCACCTTGTCGACGACGCCGCCCGCAATGCTGCCGAGACCCGGCTGGCGCGCCGACTCGGCGAAGCCGCCGAACTGCTCTCCCCAGCAGGAATCACCGTCGTTCCGCTGGACGCCGGACAGGCCACCGCGGTGCTGTCCGCAGCCTGCAATCCGGATTCGCTGATCCCGCCGGGTTCCGGGTTGGCCGGCTCTGAGGAGGTCATCACCACAGCTCCAGACGAGGGCTGGGACGACTCGGCGTTCGGACAACCTGCGCCAACCGTTGCCGACGTCGACGCCTGGGACGACTACGACTACTTCTCGGAGGGGCACCAACCATGAAGTCCAACCGCAAACGTCGGCATGCTCCAGTCGAGGGCGCTCCGCTCGGGCGGGCCGGCGCGTTCACCCCGGATGCCATCTCCGTCCGTAAGCGGTCGTTGGAAGTCGGCGGCGAATGGGTCTCCTCGTTCGCCGTCGCGGGCTACCCACGCGAAGTCCACAACGGATGGCTCCAACCGTTGCTCACCTACCCAGGACGCATCGACGTCTCTCTGCACATCGAGCCAATCGACCCGGTCACCGCCGCCGCCAGGCTGAAGAAGCAGCTTTCGAAACTGGAATCCGGGCGACAGCACAGCAGCGAGAAAGGCCGGCTTATCGACCCATCCGTCGAAGCCGCCACCGAAGACGCCTACGACCTGTCCTCCCGGGTCGCCCGCGGTGAAGGCAAGCTCTACCGGCTTGGCCTTTACCTGACCGTGCACGCCGCCACCGAAGAGGCACTCGCCGACGAAGTCGCCGCGATCCGATCGCTCGCTGCGTCGCTGCTGCTGGACTGCAAACCGACCACCTACCGCAGCCTGCAAGGCTGGATCACCAGTCTGCCCATGGGACTTGACCTTGTCGGCATGCGCCGCACCTTCGACACGTCCGCGCTCAGCGCCGCATTCCCGTTCACCAGCCCGGACCTGCCGCCGCCTGACCCGACCTCGGTCGGAGCGCCGAGCGGAGTCCTGTACGGCTTCAACGTCGGCAGCCAGGGCCTCGTGCACCACGACCGATTCGCGCTCGACAACCACAACAGCGTGACCCTCGGCCGCTCCGGAGCGGGCAAGAGCTACCTGGCCAAACTGCAAATACTTCGCTCGCTCTACCGCAGGACCGAGATCCACGTCATCGACCCCGAAGACGAATACGCCCGCCTGGCCGCCGCAGTCGGCGGCTCCTACGTCCGCCTCGGCGCGGAACAGGTCCGCGTCAACCCCATGGACCTGCCCATCCACACCCGGCCCGACGGACGCCGCACCGCACCCCGAGACGCACTGATCCGCCGATCCCTTTTCCTGCACACCGTCGTCGCGGTCCTGCTCGGCACGGAACTGACCGGAGCCGAACGCGCTGTGCTCGACCGGGCGATCACCACGACGTACCAGCGCGGAGGCATCACCTCCGATCCCCGGACCTGGACCCGCCCGGCACCGCTGCTGGCCGACCTCACCGACGCCCTCGCCGCAGACGACGAGCAAGCTGGCACCGAACTCGCCGCGCAGCTGCGCCCCTACGTCACCGGCGCGTTCTCCGGCCTGTTCTCCGGTCCCACGACGACGCGGCCCGAAGAACACCTGGTCGTGCACTCCCTGCGGGACCTGTCGGACGAGCTCAAACCAGTCGGCACCCTGCTGACGCTGGACACGATCTGGCGGCAGGTGTCCAACCCCGCTATCCGCAAACCTCGGCTGGTCGAGGTCGACGAGGCCTGGCTCTTGATGAAAATCCCTGCTGGTGCCGAGTTTCTGTTCCGCATGGCCAAAGCCTCCCGGAAGCACTGGGCCGGGCTGGGCATCTCCACACAGGACACCGCAGACCTGCTCGGCTCGGACGTCGGCAAAGCCATCGTCGCGAACGCGGCCACGCAAATCCTGCTCCGGCAAGCCCCGCAAGCGATTGACGAGATCACGCGCGCCTTCGACCTGTCCATGGGCGAACGGCAATACCTGCTTTCGGCCGACCGTGGACAAGGCCTGCTCAGCACCGGCATGCAACGAGTCGCGTTCCAGTCCATCGCATCACCGGTTGAGCACCAGCTGGTCACGACTTCCCCAGAGTTCCTCGCAACTTTACCCGAATCTGAGCGGAACTCTGGGTATTTGGTGCTTGACGATGATAGCTGAATCCCGGAGT
>NZ_JARACH010000120.1:0-9006 GCF_029087445.1 Amycolatopsis sp. La24 | reverse complement strand
GCGAATCCCGCGGCACCCGGCGCTCAACCGACGACGTCATCGCCAGTCCCCAGCGCCTCGCGACTCTGGTGGCACTCGGCGCTCAACCGACAACCTCATCGCCAGTCCCCCCACCACCCGCGACCTCGCCAACGCACCATCCGTTCCCGCGCTCAACTGCCGCCCCGTCACCACGCCCATCTCCGCATTTCCCACGACTCCGGCCGAACAACACCCGCTCCCGCACCCGGCCGCCAGCGCACCCCGCTCCCCCGCACCCGCGCAGCACAACCCCAACCAAGCGCCCGACCGCCAACCCGGCTGACAATCACCCCAACGGAAACCGGCGCTCATGCCAGACTGGGCGCATGCGTTTTCTCGCCATGGTGGCGATCCTGGGGCTGTCCGCCGCACTGGTCAGCGGTTGTGGTTCTTCCTCCGCCGAAGGGCACCGGCCGGACGGGGCGGGTGTCACGATCCGCGTTCCGGCTGACGCGCCGACCATTTCCGCCGCGGTTTCCCTGGCTCAGTCGGGAGATCTCGTGCTCGTCGCGCCCGGCGAGTACCACGAAACGGTGAAAATCACGACGCCGAGGGTCACGCTGCGCGGCGAAGTGCGGGAAAAAGTGATCGTCGACGGGCAGCTGAAGCGGGACAACGGCGTCGTCGTGTCCGCGCCGGGCGTCGCCGTCGAGAATCTGACCGTCCGGAATCACACGCAGAACGGCGTGCTCGTGACCGGTTCGGTCAAAGCCGCCGACGGGCTGCCGGGGCACGGGGGCGGGTACGACACCGGGGACGAGCCGATCCGTTTCCTCAGTTCGTTCCTGGTCTCGCACGTCACCGCGACCAGCAACGGGCTCTACGGAATCTATGCGTTTTCCGCGCAGAACGGAGTGATCGAGCAGTCCTACGCGTCCGGCGGCGCTGATTCCGGAATCTATGTCGGCCAATGCAAACCATGCCGGACGGTGGTGCGGGGCAACGTCGCGGAGCTCAACGCGGTCGGGTACGAGGGGACGAACGCCAGCGGCGAGATGTACGTCGTCGGGAACCGGTTCAGCGGGAACCGGGTCGGGGCCACCAGCAACTCCGATCACCAGGAGAAGCTGTTGCCGCAGCAGGATTCCGTGCTCGCGGGCAACCTGGTCGCGGCCAACGGGCAGGCGGCGACGCCGGAGCAGGCCGACGGCGGCTGGGGCATCGGGATCGGCATCGACGGCGGCAGCGGCAACCAGGTGCTGCGCAACCGGATCGCCGGGAACCCGAACGCCGGGGTCGTCCTCACCGCGACCCAGGACATTCCGCCGAACGGCAACCGGATCGTCGGCGACGTCTTCGCGGCGAACGGCCTCGACGTCGGCTGGACATTCCCCGGCGCGACCAAGGGCAGCGGAAACTGCGTTGATTCCGGGCCGCTGCACACGATTCCGGAGGGACTGCCGACCAGCGCCGCTTGTCCCGCGGCCGCCGCCTCGCCCTCGGGGATGTGGACGAGGGCGAAACCGCCCGCGGGAATTCCGTTTACCGAGGTCGTGGCACCGCCGTTGCAGCCGCAGTTTCCGGACGCGCGCACGGCCGGACCCACGGTCGTCCCGGCAGTGCCGGAGTTTCCGGACGTCGCGAAAATCCAAGCACCGGCGGCGTCGTTGCTGGCGGACCGCGCGTCCGTGACCGCCGCTTAAGGACACGCCCGGGCTGCGGCAGCACCGGGCTCGCAGGAAACGTCACCGAACAGACGGCACCGCGGTGGCAGACCGCGCATCGATGGCCGCCGCTTAACGACGCGCGCCCGCGCCGTACTCGACGAAAACAGCACCACGCTGGCAAACCGCGCACCCGCCACCGCCGCTCAACGACGAGCCCGACCCGCGGCAGCACCGGGCTCGAAGGAAACCTCACCGAGATGGCACCGCGCTGGCAAACCACGCATCCCTGACCGCCCCTTGACGACGCGCGCCCCTGCCCGCGACAGCACCGCGCTGGCAAACCGCCCATCCGCCACCGCCGCCTAACGACGAGGCCGACCCGCGACAACACCGCACTCGAAGGAAAAATCACCGAGCAGAAGGCACCGCAGTGAATTCGTGTGTGTCGAAGGAAATGACGACCGGATCCGTTTCTCCCGGAATCGCGGCCTGCACCCGGTACATGACGCCGTCCGCGTCGAGCCAGTACCGGACTTTTTCCGCGCTGCCGGGGCGGTCGCGCGAATCCGGGCCGGTGAAGACGTCGACCGGATGTCCGTTCACCTGATCGGCCGCTACCCATTCGGCACCGTTCTGCGGCAGCAATTGCGCGTTGTCCGGCCGGTCGCTGCCGAGGCCGAGAAGAATCGCCAATGCGCGGTCGAGTGCGCCCGCGGACGGATTGAGCGGGCGTCCGAACCAGCCGTCCGAAGGCGGTTTCCCGGGAGGGAAATCCGGGACGACAGCCAGCGGGCGGAGTTCGATCCGGCTGGCGGTCCACCGGATCAGACCATTGCCGGAGTCGTTGCGCCCCTTGCCTTTCAGCACTCCGTAACCGGACTTCGCGCGGTAATCGGCCGAACCGGTGATCACGAGTTCGCCCGCCGCGCCGGGGACACTGATCGTCACCGCGCGGCCTTGTTTCTGGTAATTGCGGAATCGCGCGATCGCGAGTCGGCTCGCCTCGTCCGCGGTGACCGCGCGCGGGCCGGAATCCGGGGAACCCGCGGCGGCATACCAGAATATTCCCGCGCCGAGCGCGACTGTCACTGCCGCGGCGACGACGATCCACCGGCGCGCGATCCGTTTTCCCAGCACAGCGAGTGACCGTAGCAGGGTTTTCGATTCACCCGGTCCGTGTGTCCCGGTGCCGTACCCGGGCTGACCGTTTTCTGGTTCACTGTTACAGCTTTGCGGCACGCCGCGCGAATATTCCGCGCAGAGAACGGAGATCCCGCAGTCATGACCCGAGGTGGCAGAAGAACGAGTGGCAGATTCAGGCTGGCGCGCGCCGCCGCCGCTGTCTTGATGCTGGGTGGCAGCACGATGACGGTGACCACCGGCGCCGCCGCTGCCGCCGAGGACGGCACCTTGACCGTCCAGGTGCTCCGCGATTTCTTCGGCACCGGCATCGTCAACGCCGCCATGGACACCCCGCAGCCGGGCATGTCCGTGCTGGTCACCGACTCCGCCGGGCATCAGGTGCGCGGCCGCACCGACGCGGCGGGCAAGGTCGTGGTGGACCCGGCCGCCCCGCTCGCCGGCGGCCGGTACCGCGTCGACGTTTCCGTTCCGGATCCGTATCGCGCGTATTTGCGGGCCGCGCCCGCGTCGACGGAGAAAAACCACTTCGACAGTTTCACGACGTTCGTGGATCTGCGGGAGGGAAAAGACGTTTCGGTGATCACCGGCGTCTGGAACCCGGCCGACCACACCCCGCCCGACGCCCGCTATTACGTTCCGGTGCAAAGCCCGGCGGTGAACAGCGACGGCAGCGCGCCCGATCCGAACAGCCGCGCGCTGGTCGCTTTCGACCGCAGTCTCCGCGGCACCTGCCCGGCCGACTCGGCCTGCCCGACCGTGCTGAACACCCAGGCCCAGGTCGGCACCACGTGGGGATTGGCGTACGACAAATACCGCGACCGCATTTTCCAGGCGGCGTTCGCGAAACGCTTCACCACCTACGGCCCCGAAGGTGGCGGCGCTATTTACACCACGCCGCTCGGCGGCGGCGCGCCCACGTTGTTCGCGAAAGTGCCGGATGCCGAGGTCACCGCACACGGCAAGGTCGACATGCTCAAGGACCAGCATTTCGTGGACGTCCCCGGAAAGGAAAGCCTCGGCGGGATCGCGCTCACCGAGGACGGCAAAACGCTGTACGCGGTGAGCCTGGCGACCCGGAGCCTGCTCAGTTTCGACGCGACCGGAGCCACCGCGAAACCGGGCAAGACCGTCTCGATCCCGGCTCCGGATTGTGCCGTGCCCAACGACTGGCGGCCGTTCGCGGTCGCCGCGCACGACGCGAAACTGTACGTCGGCGGCGTCTGCTCGGCGGAAAGCACGAGGCGGCGCGAGGATTTGAAGGCCGTGGTCTACACCTACGACGGCGCGAAATTCACCCCCGTGCTCACCCACGGACTCGACTACCGGCGCGGCTACGTCATCACGGTCCCGGACCCGGACGACAGCATGGACCACTGGAACCCCTGGGACACCTCGTTCTCCTCGTGGGACAAGTTCATCCGGAAGGGCGCGGGGATCAACCCGCAACCGGAACTGGCGAGCCTCGCGTTCACCCGCGACGGCTCGATGATCCTCGGCTTCCGCGACCGGTTCATGGACGTCTTCGGCTCCGGCAAAGACCCGCGGCCCACCGACGACACGGTCCGGACCGGGATGTCCGGCGGCGACATCACCATGGCGTGCGCGGCGCCCGGCGGCGGATACGACTGGGAAGGCACCGGGGCCTGCCCGAACCACGGCAAGCCCGAGACGAACGGCCACGAACCGCCCGGCGTCGTCGAGTACTTCCCCGGCGACTTCTACGATCCGAACCGGTCCGGCAACGGCGTGCACCAGGAGTCCTCGCAGGGGTCGGTCGCCTACATCCCGCAGCAGCAATGGGTGATCAGCACCCAGATGGACCCGGCGCAGTACGTCAGCTCCGACGGCGTCGGCTACTACGACGTCGACTCCGGCATCGGGCCGGGGCAGGACAATCCGAAGCACGGGTACGCGTTCGTGGGCCCGGCGAACAGCTTCGGCAAGGCGGGCGGCCTCGGCGACATCGCCTACCAGGCGGCGAACGCGCCGATCCAGATCGGCAACCTCGTGTGGTTCGACGGCGACCACAACGGCGTCCAGGACCCGAACCGCACCGACGAGGTCCCGCTCGCCAAGGCGACGGTCAACCTGCTGGACGCCGACGGCGCGAAGGTCGCCAGCACCCGGACCGACAAGGCGGGCGAGTACTACTTCGGCGGCGTCGGCGCGGAATACCAGCTGAAGCCCGGCGAGAAGTACACCGTGCAGTTCGACGTCTGCACCGCGGCGACGGACAACGTGCCCGGGACGCCGCCGGCGACCGACCTGCGGTTCACGCTCCCGACCGCCGGACCGGACCGGGCGCACGATTCGAACGTCGTGCCGCCGAAGTCCGGACCGCTCTGCAACGGCTACGCGCCGGTGACCGCTCCCGCCGAAGCGGGCGGGGTCGACCACACCATCGACGCCGGCGTCTACCTTCCGTTGCCGCCGGGTCCGCCCACGTCGTCGGCGCCGCCGGGCACGAGCCCGAACCCGGCTCCCCCGGCGGCCCATCCGCCCGCCTCGGACGCGACGGACACGGATTCGCTGGCCTCGACCGGGATTCCGCTCCTGCCGATGCTGCTGATCCTCGGCGGGGCGCTCGTCGCCGGAGGCACGGCCTTCCTGGTGGCGGCCCGCAGAAGGCGGTTCAGGCGGCAGTGACCGCGGCCGAGGTCCGCACGCCTGGTGCGGACCTCGGCCCGGCCTTTTCTCTAGCGAAGACGGGAAACCGCGGTCAGGACAGCGCGCGCAGCCGGGGCAGCACGTCCTCGGCGAACTGCGACAGGTAACGCTCCTGGTCGTGCCCGGGGCCGTGGAACACCAGGTGGTTCAGGCCCGCGTCGAGGTACGGCTTGATCTGTGCGACCGCCTCGTCCGGGTCGGACGCGACGATCCACCGCTTCGCGACCTGCTCGATCGGCAACTCGTCGGCCAGCCGCTCCATCTCCTCCGCCGACGACACGGTGTGCTTCTGCTCCGCGCTCAACGACAACGGCGCCCAGAACCGCGTGTTCGCCAGCGCCTTCTCCGGATCCCGGTCGTACGACATCTTGATCTCGATCATCCGGTCCACGTTCGCCGCGTCCCGCTCAGCCGCGGCCGCGCCGTCGGCCATCGCCGGCATCAGCTTCTCGGTGTACAGCTCCATGCCCTTGCCCGACGTGCAGATCATCCCGTCGCCCGCACGGCCCGCGTACTTCGCCACCACCGGACCGCCCGCCGCGATGTACACCGGCACCGGACGCTCCGGCCGGTCGTAGATCTTCGCGTTGACCAGCTGGTAGTAGTCGCCCTCGAAATCGACGCTGTCCTTGCTCCACAGCTCGCGCATCAGCCGCACCGACTCCCGCAGCCGCGCGAACCGCTCCTTGAACTCCGGCCACTCCCGGCCCGACACCGCGATCTCGTTCAACGCCTCGCCCGTTCCCGCGCCCAGGATCACCCGGTCGCCCGACAACAGCGCCATCGTCGCGAACGCCTGCGCGATCACCGCCGGGTTGTACCGGAACGTCGGCGTCAAAACGCTCGTCCCGATCAGCACCCGGCTCGTCCGCTCCGCCACCGCCGGCATCCACGCCAACGCCCACGGCGCGTGCCCGCCCTCGTGCCGCCACGGCAGGAAATGATCCGACACCCACACCGAATCCAGCCCCAGCTCCTCGGCCCGCACCGCGAACTCCACCAGCTCCCGAGGCCCGAACTGCTCCGCCGACGCCTTGTACCCGACCTTCAGCTCCACGATCGCCCTTCCCCGTCCACACGCACCACGCAGGATTCCGTGGCACCGTCAACCGTACCCGGACGGGCCTTGCCGAGGCGGGTGTGCTGTCGGTCACTAACGGGGCTAGTACGTGGCGGTCATCAGGACGAGCGCCGCGGCCTGGCAGCCCGGGCCTTTGTCCCCGACTGAGGACCACGGACGCGAGTACTGGTCGAAGTCGTTGCGGGAATGGGCGTAGGCGGAATCCGCTTGTCTGGCCAGGAAATCGCGGTAGGGCGCGTCAGCTGTCGCGGCGTCCAGTTCGGACAGTCCGCGCACGAGTCCGGCTTTGAAGTACGACCCGTCGTCGGTGCAGCTGCTGCCCTCGCCCGGGTCGTGGACGATGCCGTCCGAGCCCGTGAAGAACGACCCGGTGCGGGTCGTCGAGTCGGCCACTGAGCGGGCGGTGTTGATCAGGTTCTGGTCTCCGGTCACTTTGGACAGCGCCGTGAGGCCGGAGACGAATACGCCCTGGTTGTACGTGTAGCGCTGCCCGACCGCGGCGCAGCTGGCGCCGTCGACACCGTCCACCACCAGGCCGTCGGACCCGATGAGTCCCGTGCCGCGGAACCAATCCCAGCCTTGCTGCGCACGGGTCCGGTAGGTCGCGTCGCCGGTGCGGTCGGCGATCGTCGCGTTGACCTCGATGTAAAGGCTGTTGGAGATGGACGCCTTGTACGTCAGGCCTTCTTTCCAGCGGATGCCGCCGCCGCAGTCGGCGGTCCAGAAGGTCTGCATGTGGTCGGCATCGGCCTTCGCCGTGGCTAGGTAGCGCTGCTGGCCGGTGCGGTCGTAGGCGTCGAGCCACGCCATCGCCCACCAGCCGGTGTCATCGGAGAACTCGTTGCGGAACTGGCCGCGGCCGGCGTTGACGTTCTTGTCGTACGTCGTCGCCATCGCGTAGTCGTAGCTGGCCATCCGGCTGACCGACGCGTTGCGGATCACCGCGGCGAGCGACACCGCGGTGCCCCAGCCGCCACCGTTGCGGAAGTAGCCGGTGCCGTTGTCGTAGAGCGCCATCATCGCGGTCGCCGCCGCTTGCGCACGGTCCGCCGCGTTCCAGCGGGTGCGCGCCCAAGGCGTACAAGCGATCCGGCCGGTGTCGGTGGCGCTGCCGCACGCGCGCAGGGCGCCGACGCCGCGGTTGTTCCAGTCGTCGTTGTTGTACATCTGGGTGCGCCAGCCGCCGACCCCCGACGGCGCGGTGGTGAGCCCCAGCTGTGCGCCACCGTCCCAGGTCGCGCCACCGTCGAAGGACCGGTCGAGCCACACCCGGTCGCCGGGGCGCGAGTGGTCGACGACGGCCCAGCCCATCGGGTCTGCGTCGGCGAAGTGCAACTGGAGGACGCGGTCGTCGAGCGCCGTCGTGACCGCGATCCGGTCGCTGGACGCCTGGTCGGCGGCGCGGTTGTCGCAGTATTTGTTGCACACCACGATGTTCGCCGCCGGCTGAGGCGCTTTCGCGTGGACCGGAAGCAGCGCCGACATCGTTGTCAGGACCGCCGTGAGCATGACCCGCACCGCTGCCTCCTTGGACCCCGTTCCCCCGGAACGAAGATCCGCCCGAGACGCGGTGCGGGTCAACGAATGACAAAGACCTGGCTCGAGAATGCCGCCGGATGCCCGGCGCGCTGGGCTATTCCGCGGTCAGGTCCGGGAGGCCGTCGAACTCCACGACCTGGCGGACCTCGACCTCGATCTCGTCGAACAGGTCCGCGTACTCGCTCGCGTACTGGACCGCCTGCGCCCGGTCCGCGGCGTTGACCAGGGCGAACCCGCCGATGACCTCCTTGGCCTCGGTGAACGGCCCGTCCGTCGCCTTCGGGGCCGCGCCGCGGGGTTTGCGGACGATCGCGCCCCTCTCCGACGGGTGCACGCCCTCGGCGGTGATCAGGATGCCGCGTTCGGTCCAGTCCTGGATGAACGCGCCCATTTTCTCCATGAACTCGGGGCTGGGGTTCCAGGCCTCGGGGGCGCTCTCGTCGAGCCGGTGCATCATCAGGAAACGCATTGACCGCTCCTCGGTTGGGGCTGGCTTCGTCCAGCCGTCACATCCTCGTCGAACGGCCTGGCGCGGGTTCGACATTTTTCAGCAGCGATGCGTCGGCGACTTCCGCGGCCGCGCTGCCCACGCCGCGACGCCCGCGACGAGGGTCACCGCAGCCCCCGCTATGGGGCTGTTCATCAGCACGAGACCGCTGAGGAACGCGGTCCCGGCGAGGAGAAGCAACGCCATCCGGAGCATGGCCGCCCAAGCGACGACGAAATCCGCGGCCCGGGACATCCAGGGTTCGCGGGTGTCGGGCTTGCGATGCCGCCCGGGCTTGCGCCGAGCCAGCACGCGGTGCGCGGAGGCGACCATCTCTTCCCTGGTCGCCACCCGGCGAGGAGGGCGGGAGAAGGGATCCCAGTCGACGACGACCCGGACTCGGGCGGGGTGGTCGGGGTCGGGGTGGTTCGGTGGGGGCGGCTGCGGGGTGGTGGGGGCGG